>JAYTYH010000260.1:0-3312 GCA_043742485.1 Rhizobacter sp. | reverse complement strand
AACCGGCGGCGTCCGCGCGTCGGCACCGTACTTGCGCTCGAAGTAGCCGGGCGTCCAGGATGCCGGCGCCGGCCCCGAGGCGTTGAGGCCGTGCAGCTTCTCGCCGTCCCAGAGGATGCAGAAGGCGTCGGATCCCAGGCCATTGCTGCACGGCTCGACGATCATCATCACGGCCGCGGTGGCGATCGCGGCATCGACCGCGTTGCCGCCCTTCCAGAGCATGCGCAGGCCGGCCTGGGCGGCCACCGGGTGCGAGGTGGAGACGATGTTGCGGCCAAAGACCGGCAGGCGCGTCGACGGGTAACCGGTCGACCAGTCGAATGAATCGGACATGGAATCGGGCAGAGTGCGGGAGTCGTCGATTATTGGCCGATGGCCGGGCATGAAAAAGGCCGCATGAATGCGGCCTCGATCCGGGGCGGGTCTTGACGACCGCCGCCCGAGTTCACTCCTCCTTGAACGCCACTTCGCGCTTCTTACGCATCGACGGCAGCGTCACGACCACCACCATGAGGAGCGCCGCCAGCAGCAGGCCGGCCGAGAGCGGCCGTGTCGCGAAGGTGCTCCAGTCACCGCGCGAAAGCAGCAGCGCGCGGCGCAGGTTCTCTTCCATCATCGGGCCGAGGATGAAGCCGAGCAGCAGCGGGGCGCCTTCGCAACTGAGCTTGTAGAAAGCGTAGCCGATGAAGGCGAAGATGGCCGTGAAGTAGACGTCGAAGGTGCTGTTGTTGAGCGAGTACACACCGATGCAGCAGAACAGCGTGATCGCCGGGAACAGGTAGCGGTAAGGCACGGTCAGCAGTTTGATCCAGATGCCGATCAGTGGCAGGTTCAGGATCACCAGCATCGCGTTGCCGACCCACATCGAGGCGATCAGGCCCCAGAAGAGTTGCGGGTTCGAGGTCATCACCTGGGGACCGGGCTGGATGCCCTTGATCGTCATCGCGCCGACCATCAGCGCCATCACCGCGTTCGGCGGAATGCCCAGCGTGAGCATCGGAATGAACGAGGTCTGGGCGCCGGCGTTGTTGGCCGATTCGGGGCCGGCAACGCCTCGGATGTCGCCCTTGCCGAAGTTGCCCTTGCTGCCGGCCAACTTCTTTTCCATCGTGTACGACGCGAACGACGACAGCAACGCACCGCCGCCCGGCAGCACGCCCAGGATCGAGCCGAGCGCCGTGCCGCGCACGACCGCAGGCCAGGCGTCGTTGAAGTCTTTCTTGGTCGGCCACAGGCCCTTGACCTTGCTGGTGAACACCTCGCGGCGCTCGGCCGGCTGGCCGAGGTTGGCGATGATCTCGCCGAAGCCGAACACGCCCATCGCGATGACGACGAAGCCGATGCCGTCGGTGAGCTGCGGGATGTCGAAGCTGTAGCGCGCGGTGCCCGAGATCACGTCGGTGTTGATCTGCGCCAGCAGCAGGCCGAGGATGATCATCGAGATCGCCTTGATCAGCGAGCCCGACGCCAGCACGACGGCGCCGACGAGGCCGAGCACCATCAGCGAGAAATACTCGGCGGGACCGAACTTGAAGGCCAGCTCGGTGAGCGGCGGCGCGAAGGCGGCGATGACGATGGTGCCGACGCAGCCGGCGAAGAACGAGCCAAGGCCGGCGACGGCGAGGGCGGCTCCGGCACGGCCCTGGCGCGCCATCTGGTAGCCGTCGATCGCGGTGACGACCGAAGACGATTCACCCGGCACGTTGATCAGGATCGCGGTCGTGGAGCCGCCGTACTGGGCGCCGTAGTAGATGCCGGCCAGCATGATGAGCGCTGGCGTGGCGTCAAGCGCGTAGGTCGAAGGCAGCAGCATCGCGATCGTCGCGACCGGGCCGATGCCGGGGAGCACGCCGATCAGCGTGCCGAGCACGCAGCCTAGAAAGGCGTAGAGCAGGTTGGTGAAGGTGAACGCGACGCCGAAACCGATGCTCAGGTTGTGAAGCAGATCCATGCGGTTCGGGCTCGTTTCTTCAGCGGGAAGAAGATCGGGAAAGGCGCGCCGTCAGCCCACGAACCAGGGCCAGACGGGAATCGTGAGCTTGAGACCCCAGACGAAGATCACCCACGAGAAGAAGGTGAGAACGAGCGCGCTGACGACGACGCCGCGCCACTTGAACTCGTCGCCCGCGCAGCTGGAGATGATGATGAGCACAGGGATCGACAGCGCCATGCCGAACGACTCGAGCATCAGGCCGAAGACCGTGATGGCGACGACGATCACCAGCAGCGGCCGCCACGCGAACGAGCCGATGCGGTCACCGCCTTCGCTTTCGATGGTCAGTGACTTGAACAGCACGACCGTGCCGAGCACGACGAGCAGCAGGCTGAGGCCGAGCGGAAAATAGCCTGCACCAGGGTGCGCGGAGAGTTGCGAGAAGCGCGCGTAGAGGCCGTTCGCGCAGGCGTCTTGCGGCGGGCATTCCGGACCCATGCTGTAGTCCATGGCGCCGATGGCGAATGACGCGCCGACGACGACGAACATCAGACCCGACCAGAAGTCACGTTCGCTCTTGATCCTCAAGGCCGGACCCACGGTTGCGAAGGCGTCGATTCTAGGCAGCGAGGCTCCCCCACCACGTCTGGCTTACACGGGGCGGTGCACGCTCGCCGCGGCGATCGCTTACTCCCAGGCCGGGGTCGCACGTAGCACTTCGTCGAGCGTCGTCAGACCTTCGGCGACCTTCATCGCGCCAGCCAAGCGCAACGGCCTCAGCCCGTCCTGCAGTGCCTGTGCGCGCAGCTTGCTTTCGTCGCACACGGGCTGGATCGACGCACGCGCCGCGTCGCTCACGGTCAACAGCTCGAACAGGCCGGCGCGGCCGCGAAAGCCCGTCATGCGGCACTCGAGGCAGCCGACCGCCTTGTACGGACGCACGCCGCCATTCAGCCGCCACGGCTTGACGACTTCGTGCAGCGTCTCGCGCGTGACCTCTTCGTCGGGCACCTTGCAGGTCGGGCAGAGCAGGCGCACGAGCCGCTGCGCGAGCACGCCGATCAGCGTCGAACCGATCAGGTACGGCGCCACGCCGAGGTCGTTCAGGCGCGTGATCGCCGATGCCGAATCGTTGGTGTGCAGCGTCGAGAAAACGAGGTGGCCGGTGAGCGAGGCCTGGATCGCCATGTCGGCGGTCGGCAGGTCACGGATCTCGCCGACCATGATGATGTCGGGGTCCTGCCGCATGAGCGCGCGCAGACCTTCGGGAAAGCCCAGATCGATGCCGGTCTGAACCTGCGTCTGGTTGAACATCGGCTGGATCATCTCGATCGGGTCTTCGATCGTGCAGACGTTGACTTCGTCGGTGGCCAGCCGCC
>JAYTYH010000259.1:0-8457 GCA_043742485.1 Rhizobacter sp. | reverse complement strand
GCGCCTGCCGCACGGCGGCAAGGCGCGCGCCCTCAACGCCGCGATCGTCCGCACCGAGGCCGACATCGTCCTCACCGTCGATGCCGACACGCTGCTCGAGGCCGGCGCGCTGCAGGCAGTGCGCAGCGCCTTCGCCGCCGAGCCGGCGCTGGCCGGCATCACCGGCGTCATCACCCCGGTCTGCAAGCCGACCTTCTCGGGCCGCTGCCTGCAGTGGTTCCAGACCTACGAGTACATCCGCAACTTCCTGTCGCGCTACGCCTGGATGCAGGTGGGCAGCCTGCTGCTGATCTCGGGCGCCTTCGCCGGCTTTCGGCGCGACGCCGTCGTTGCCGTCGGCGGCTTCGATCCGGCCTGCCTCGTCGAGGACTACGAGCTCATCCATCGCCTGCGCCGATACGCGCTTGCGCACGATCTCGACTGGCGCTTTCGCGTCCTCGGCGGCGCCCAGGCGCGCACCGAGGCGCCCGGCTCGGTGGGTTCGTTCCTGCGTCAGCGGCGGCGCTGGTTCGGCGGCTTTCTCGAGACCCAGTACTGGTACCGCGCCATGGTCGGCGACCGCCGGCTAGGCTGGCTCGGCACGCTGATGCTGCCGGTCAAGGCGGTCGACACGCTGCAACCGCTCTACGGCCTGACGGCCTTCGTGCTGCTGGTGGTTTACGCGGTGACCGGCCGGCTCGACATCGTCGCGCCGGTGGCCGCGGTGATCGGGGCCAAGATCGCGATCGACCTCGCCTTCCACCTCTGGTCGGTGCACCTGTACCGGCGCTGGGTCGGCGACGCCGGCCGCGCCAGCTTCGTCGCGGCGCTGCTCGCGGCCATTGCCGAGCCGTTCACGTTCCAGTTGCTGCGCCACACCGTCGCGCTGCTCGGCTGGGTCTCGTTCCTGACCGGCCGGCGCACGTGGGGCCGGCAGACGCGATTCGGGCTCGACGCCGACGACGCCTGAGGGGCATCGCCGCGCCGAGCCGCCGTTCAGCTCACGCCGGCTGACCCGGCCGGCCGGCGGCGCGGCCGATCATGGCCGCGCACACGGCCGAGACGATGCCGGCGAAGACCACGTACATGCAGATCTGCCATGGCTCGCCGCCGCCCGACTTGAGCAGCGCCGTGGCGATGATCGGCGTGATGCCCGAGGCGAAGATGCCGGAGAACTGGTACACGAACGAGATGCCGGTGTAGCGCACCTTGGCGTCGAAGAGGTCGCAAAAGAGCGCCGCCTCCGGGCCATAGACGGCCGGGTAGATGAGGCCGAAGGGCACCACGATCGCGAGCCAGACGAGAAAGACGTTGCCACCGCTGTGGGTCATGACCCAGAAGGCCGGGAAGGCCGCGATCGCCAACCCGATCGAGCCCCACATGTAGACCTTGGGCCGGCCGAAGCGATCGGAAAGTCTGCCGAAGAACGGAATCATGAAGATCATGACCAAGGCCGCCGCCATGACACCGACGAGTGCCTGGGTGCGGCTGATCTTCACGACCGAGACGAGGTAGCCGATCGAGAACACGGCGAAGATGTTGAAGAACACACCGTCGATGTAGCGCGCGCCCATGCCCTTGAGCACATTGCCCGGGTAGCGGCGGATCATGTCTATGAAGGGGATCGCGAGCGCGGCGTTCTTCGCCTTGATGGCGGCGAACTCCGGTGTTTCCTGCACGTTGAGGCGGATGTACATGCCGACCAGCACCATCACGCCGGAGATCAGGAAGGCGATGCGCCAGCCCCAGGCCAGGAACTGCTCGTCGGTGAGCAGCGAAGAGAGCAGGGCGACGATGCCCGATGCCAGGCACAGGCCGAGGGCCAGCCCGATCTGCGGCAGCGAGGCGTAGAAGCCGCGCTTTTCCTTGGGCGCGTATTCGTAGGCCATCAGCACCGCGCCGCCCCATTCGCCGCCGAGGCCGATGCCCTGCAGGATGCGCAGGAAGAGCAGCAGCAGCGGCGCCGCGACGCCGATCTGCGCGTAGGTGGGCACGAGGCCGATCAGGAACGTGGCCACGCCCATGATCATCAGCGTGATGATGAGCATCGTCTTGCGACCGATGCGGTCGCCGAAGTGGCCGAAGATGACGCCGCCGAGCGGCCGCGTCACGAAGCCGACGGCGAAGGTGGTGTAGGCGAGCAGCGTCGACACTACCGGGTCGCTGCCCGGGAAGTAGAGCTTGTTGAAGACGATGCCGGCGACGACGCCGTAAAGGAAGAAGTCGTACCACTCGATGGTGGCGCCGACGAGCGCCGACAGGACGACGCGGCGAATCGTTTTCTCGTCTCGGATGTCAGGCCGGGCCAGGGTGGTGCTCATCGTCGTCTCCCGTTGGGTTGTTGTCGTGGGTCATGAGGCGCTCTGTCGGCGCCCGTCTTCTCGGATCATGTCGGCGGCCTTCTCGGCCATCATCACGGCCGGTGCGTTGGTGTTGCCGGACACGAGCGTCGGCATCGCCGAGCAGTCGACGACGCGCAGGCCGTCGACGCCGCGAACGCGCAGTCGATCGTCGAGCACTGCGGCTGCGTCGGCTCCCATGCGGCAGGTGCCGGTGGGATGGAAGATGGTGGCGCCGTGGTCGCGGCAGTATTCGAGCAACTCCGCGTCGGTTTCGGCGCCGGGTCCGGGCTTGAACTCACGGGCGACGAAGGGCCGCATCGCCCTCGACGCGGCGATGGCGCGTGCCGCCCTGACTCCGGCCACGGTGGTGCGGCGGTCGAGATCTGTGGCGAGGTAGTTGGCCTGCATCGCCGGCGCTTCGAACGGGTCGGCCGAGCGGATACGCACGTGGCCGCGCGACTCGGGCCGCAGCTGGCAGGTCGAGAACGTGAAGCCAGAGAACGGATGCAGCTTGCCGCCCGCCATGTCGGCCGACAGCGTCGCGACGTGGAACTGGATGTCGGGTGTGGCCGCTTCTTCGGGCAGGGCGCGCATGAAGCAGCCGCCCTGGTTGATGCCGACGGCGAGCGCGCCCGAGCGGTGCAGCAGCCATTGCAACGCCAGGCGGGCCTGGCCGAGCCACGAGCCGAGCTGGTCGTTGGTGGTGGGCCGCGTCGACTCGTAGGTGAGGCGGACCTGCAGATGGTCTTGCAGGTTCTCGCCGACTCCGGGCGCCTCGTGCACGACCGCGATGCCGTGCTCGCGCAGCAGTGGCGCCGGGCCGATGCCGGAGAGCTGCAACAGCTGCGGCGACTGGATCGAGCCGGCCGAGAGCAGCACCTCGCGCCGCGCCCGCGCCGCCCTCATCGTGCCGCTGTGGCGAAAGCGGACGCCGCTGGCGCGCTTGCCCGTGAAGTCGATGCCGGCCGCGAAGGCGCCGGTGCGCACCTGCAGGTTGGCGCGATGGCGGGCCGGCGCCAGGTAGGCCTTGGCCGTGCTGACGCGCCAGCCGTTCCAGGTGTTGAGCTGGTAGTAGCCGGCGCCTTCCTGCGCGGCGCCGTTGAAGTCGCTCGTGGCCGGCACGCCGAGCTCGCCGGCACCGGCCACGAAGGCGTCGATGAGCGGATCGCGGGTGGTGATGTCGGAAACCTTCAGCGGCCCGCTGCCACCGTGGAACGCATCGGCGCCGCGCACGTTGCCTTCGGACTTGATGAAGTAGGGCAGCACGTCGTCGTAGCTCCAGCCCGCGTTGCCGAGGGCGGCCCAGTGGTCGTAGTCCTGGCGCTGGCCGCGGATATAGATGAGGCCGTTGATGGAGCTCGAGCCACCGAGCGTCTTGCCGCGCGGCCAGTAGATGCGGCGGCCGTTCATGCCGGCATCGGGCTCGGTGCTGAAACGCCAGTTGACCTTGTCGTCCCACATCGTCTTGCCGTAGCCGATCGGCAGGTGGATCCAGAGCGAGCGGTCTTCCGGGCCGGCCTCGAGCAGCAACACCCGCGTGGCCGGGTCTTCGGAGAGGCGCGCTGCCAGCACGCAGCCCGCTGAACCTGCGCCCACCACGATGTAGTCGAACTCCTCGTCGCTCACACGTTCGCCTTGCCACCGGTCGGAATCAGGCAATACTAGGCCCACGGATTTTGGAACGCAACGTTCCGTTTTCAAAGGTTTACCCGGATGCCGAAGGCGACGACAGCGCAGGGAAAAGCGAGGGTGAGGGCGGCGGCGGCCAAGACCGCGCCGGCTCGGGTGTCGGCTGCCGTGTCGGCCGAAGCCGGCACCTCGTCGTCGGCGCGCAGCCTGGCGGTGCTTGCCGCCGTCGCCGGCCGCGGCCGCGCCATCTCGCTCGCTGAGCTGGCGGCGACCAGCGGTTTGCCGAAGGCCACGGCGCACCGGCTCTGCGAGCAGCTCGTCGGCAGCGGCCACCTGGCCCGCGACTTCGCCGACCGGTCCTTCGTCGCCGGTCCGGCCCTGCGCGCGCTGGCCTACGACACGCTCAACCACGGCACGGCACGCGGCCTGCGCCACGAGGTCCTGGCCGGGCTCGTCGGCCGCATCGACGAGACCTGCAACTTCACGACGCTCGACGGCACCGGCGTGCTCTACCTCGACCGCGTCGAGGCGCCGTGGCCATTGCGCCTGACGCTCGATGTCGGCTCGCACGTGCCGCTGCATTGCACCGCCAGCGGCAAGCTTTTCCTCGCCGCCATGGCGCAGCCGGAGCGCGACGCCCTGATCGCCCGCATCGCCATGCCGCGCATGACGGTGGCGACGCTGACTACGGCGAAGGCGCTGCGCGCCGAGTGCGACGCCATCGCCGCCGCCGGTTACTCGTGCGACCGCGAGGAGTTCGTCGCCGGCCTCATCGCCGTCGCCGTGCCGGTCACCGATGCCGCCGGCGCCGTGCGCGCCGCCATCGCCGTGCACGCGCCGACCGCACGCATGAGCCTGCGCGTGGCGGTCTCGAAGCTGCCGGCGCTGAAGGCAGCGGCGGCCCGCATGAGGGCGTTGCTCTGACTGCCTAAGCAGCCAGGTCGACCGCGGCGCGCGCGATGCCGAGCGCCGCGACCACGACCAGCAACTCGAGCACGCGGCGGCGAAAACGCGCCGGCGAGATCGCCACGAACGAACGCTTGCCGATGGCGATGCCGACGAGCATCGCCGGGGCCAGCCACCCCGCCCACGCCAGCGTGCGAGCGCCGAGCAGCTCGACCGACGCATCGCCGTGCGAGACGAGACCGGCCCAAACCAGTGCATAGACGTCGGTGACGAGAAAAAGCGCGATCAGCGTCGCCCGCAAGGCGGCAGGTGCGAGCTGGGTCGTGCTCAGCAACACGGCGACGGCGATGCCGCCGATGGCGGCGATGCCGTTGGCGAAGCCGGAGACGGCGCCGACGGCGAGCCGCACCGCTTTCGTCGGCTGCAGCGCCAGGCCGCGACCGCGCAGCTGCATGCCGGCGGCGAGCAGCATGAGCACGCCGATGGCGAGGCGCAGCTGCGTCTCCGGCAGCCAGGCGAGCACGAGGATGCCGAGCGGGATGAAGAGCACGTTGCCGAGCACCAGGCTGCCGAGCCAGGGCCAGTCGATGTCGGCGTGGATGCCGCGCAGCAGCGTCAGGCTGGCCAGCACCTCGAGGATGAAGATGGCGGGCACGACCTGCGCCGGCGACACCAGCAGGGCGAGGCCGGCGACGCTGAGCGCGGAGAAGCCGAAGCCCGCGAAGCCACGCACGATACCGGCCGCGAGCACGATGACGAGGCCGGCGGCGAGGACGAAAGGCGGGGCCGGCAACCACGGAAACGACAGGGCAGGCATGGCGCGACTCTGCCACCGCCGGGCTGGGCGGTCGCGCTGCGACGGCAGAATCGCGGTGAAGGACCCCGATGGCGAAGAAGCAGGCCCATGTCAGCGAGACGCCGGCAACGCAGTGGCTGCGGCGCGCCGGCGTCGCCTTCAGCGAGCATGTCTACGACTACGTCGATCGCGGCGGCACGGCGGAGTCGGCGAGCCAGCTCGGCGTCGACGAGCACGCCGTGATCAAGACCCTGGTGATGCAGGACGACCTGGCGCGGCCGCTGATCGTGCTCATGCACGGCGACTGCCAGGTCAGGACCAGGAGCCTGGCGCGCGAGATCGGCGCGAAGTCGGTGCAGGCCTGCGCGCCAGAGGTCGCGGAACGGCACAGTGGCTACCGGGTCGGCGGCACGTCGCCGTTCGCGACCCGCAAGGCGATGCCGGTCCACGTCGAGAACACGGTGCTCGGGCTCGACCGCATCTTCATCAACGGTGGCCGCCGCGGCTATCTGATCGGCATCGCGCCCTCGGTGCTCGTCGACGTGCTCGGAGCCCGGCCCGTGCACTGCGCCAACCCGGCCTGAACGGGCGGCGCGGGCCCGGGGTCAGAATCGCCTTCCATGTCGACCGCCTTCGCCTATCTCGCCCTCATCGCCGGCTACCTGATCGGCTCGCTCTCGTTCGCGGTTCTGGTGAGCCGGGGCATGGGCCTTGCCGATCCGCGCAGCTACGGCTCGGGCAACCCCGGTGCGACCAACGTGCTGCGCTCCGGCAACAAGACCGCGGCCATCGTGACGCTCGCGCTCGATGCGCTCAAGGGCGCGGTGCCGGTGCTGCTGGTGCGCTGGCTCGGGCCCCGGTTCGGCGTCGCAGACGACGGTGGCAGCCTGCTGGCCTGGTCCGCGGCGCTGGCCGGCTTCGGCGCCTTTCTCGGCCATCTCTGGCCGCTCTACTTCCGCTTCAAGGGCGGCAAGGGCGTCGCCACCGCCGCCGGCATGCTGCTGGCGCTGAACCCCTGGCTCGGCCTGGCGACGCTCGCCACCTGGCTCATCGTTGCCGGCTTCATGCGCTACTCGTCGCTGGCCTCGGTCGTGGCCGCCGTGTTCGCGCCCTTCTACCAGCTGCTCATCTGGGGCGCCGGCCCCGAGGCGCTGGTCATTGCCGTGATGTCGCTGCTGCTGGTCTGGCGCCATGCCGCCAACATCTCGAAGCTGCTCGCCGGCACCGAAAGCCGGCTCGGGCCGAAGCGAGCACCGGTCAAGCCGCGGCGCCGCTAGCGACCGGGTGCGGCCGGCGGCCGTAGCTGCAGTCGTGGTCGTGCTCGATGACATCGGGCTGGCGGCCCGAGGCACCGCAGCGCGAGCAAGTCAGCGTGCCGCCGAGCAGGTCGACCGGCGAATAGAACAGGATCTGCCGACCCTGTGCCGTCGTGATCGGGTCGGTGCCGGGGTCGCGCCGGCAGCGCGGAACGGCACCGAAGCTGTGGTCGTACTGCACGCCGTTGTCCCTGCCGTCGGGCGTGCTCTTGTTGAAGCCCGGGTCGACCCCCACGAACTGGCCGTCGCGTGCAGGAAGAGCGCGATCGGGCCGGCGTGGTGGCCGCGCTCGTCGCCGACGACCACGCGCACGACGTCGCCGCGCTGGGCGTCCGGCAGAGCGATCGAGGCGGTGCTGTTGTTGCCGCCGGCGCGAAACGTTGCGCCGGCTCGGCATCGCGCCGCCGAAAATCAGTAGCTGATCCCCATCGCGTCGCGGACCTCGCGCATGGTCTCGCGGGCCACGGTGCGGGCGCGCTCGGTGCCGACCTCGACGATCCAGTGCACCTGCTTCGGGTTGCTCAGGTAAGGCTCGGCGCGCTCGCGCCACGGCGCCTGCTCCTTGATGATGGCGTCGACCACCGGCTGCTTGCAGTCGAGGCAGCCGATCGCCGCCGTCGTGCAGCCATGGACGACCCAGGCCTTGGTCTCGTCGTTCGAATACACCTGATGGAATTGCCAGACCGGGCACTTCTCGGGGTCGCCGGGGTCGGTGCGATGAACGCGCGCCGGGTCGGTCGGCATGCGCCGGATCTTCTTCGTGACCTCGGCCGGCTCCTCGCGCATCGCGATCGAGTTGCCGTAGCTCTTGCTCATCTTCTCGCCGTCGAGGCCGACCAGCTTCGAGGTGTCGGTGAGCAGCACGTCGGGCTCGACCAGGATGCTCTTGCCGGTGCCGCGCAGGTGGCCGTCGAGGCGCTCGCGGTCGTCTGTGCTTAGCCCGCCGCTGGCCTTGAGGAGCGCGCGGCCACGCTCGAGCGCGGCCTGGTCGCCGCCTTGCGTGAAGGCGTGGCGGGCCGACTCGAATGCCTTGGCGCCGTCCTTGCCGAGCTTCTTGACGGCGGCCTTGGCACGGGCCTCGAAGTCGGGCTCGCGGCCGTAGAGATGGTTGAAGCGCCGCGCCACCTCGCGCGTGATCTCGACGTGCGGCGCCTGGTCGACGCCGACCGGCACGAAGGCCGCCTTGTAGATCAGGATGTCGGCCGCCTGCAGGAGGGGGTAGCCGAGGAAGCCGTAGGTCGCGAGGTCGCGCTCCTTCAGCTTTTCCATCTGGTCCTTGTAGGTCGGCATGCGCTCGAGCCAGCCGAGCGGCGTGCCCATCGCCAGCAGCGTGAACAGCTCGGCGTGCTCGGGCAGGCGGCTCTGGATGAAGAGCGTGACCTTGTCGGGGTCGAGGCCGGCGGCAAGCCAGTCGGTGACCATGTCGTAGACCGAGGCCTCGATGACGTCGCGCTCTTCGTAGTGCGTGGTCAATGCATGCCAGTCGGCG
>JAYTYH010000258.1:0-2384 GCA_043742485.1 Rhizobacter sp. | reverse complement strand
TTTCAAGGCGCTGATGGACGAGATGCCACAGTTCGGCGTGCCGATCGAGGGGCTGCACACCGAGACCGGGCCGGGCGTCTACGAGGTCGCGATCGCATTCGGCGAGGCGCTCGAACAGGCCGACCGCGCGATCCTTTTCAAAACCGGCGCGAAGGAGATCGGCGCGCGCTTCGGCGTGATGCCCAGCTTCATGGCGAAGTGGAACCAGCACCTGCCGGGTTGCTCCGGCCACATTCATCAGAGTCTGTCGGACGGCAAGAACAATCTGTTCTTCGATGCGAAGAGCCCGCGCAAGATGAGCAAGCTGTTCGAAAGCTACGTGGCCGGGCAGTGCGGCTTCCTGATGGAGATGGCGCCGATGTTCTGGCCGACCATCAACAGCTACAAGCGCCTCGTCGACGGCTTCTGGGCGCCGGTCAAGCCGAGCTGGGGCATGGACAACCGCACCGCGAGCTTCCGCGTCATCGCCGGCAGCCCGAAGGCAACACGGCTCGAGACGCGCTGCCCCGGCGCCGACGTGAACCCCTACCTGGCGATGGCCGCGGTGATCGCGGCCGGGCTGCATGGTGTCGAGAAGGGTCTGGCGCTGACGCAGCCGCCGATCACCGGCACCAACGGCGGTGCCGACGACATCCCGCGCGCGCCGCGCACGCTGATCGAGACGACGCGCGTGTTCAAGCAGTCCGAGCTGGCCCGCGACTGGTTCGGCGACGAATTCGTCGACCACTTCGCCGCAACCCGCGAGTGGGAGTGGCGCCAGTGGCTCGACGGCGTGACCGATTGGGAACTGAAGCGCTACTTCGAGGTCATCTGAGGCAAGCCATGGCCATCGCCCGTTTCTCGTTTCCCACCGTCATCCACTTCGGCCCTGGCGCGCGAGCGCTCGCGGGCCCGCACCTCATCGGGCAGGGACTTAAGCGCCCGTTGATCGTCACCGACAAGGGCCTGGCGGCACTCCCGCTCATCGCCGAACTGAAGGCCGCGCTGGAAGGCGCAGGCCTGCGAGCCGCGGTCTACGCTGGCGTATTCGGCAACCCGACCGGTCAACAGGTGATGAACGGCGCCGCGGCGTACAGGGCCCACGAAGCCGACTGCGTGATCGGCGCCGGCGGGGGCGCGGCGCTCGATGTCGCCAAGGTCGTCGGGCTGCTCGCGACCCACCCGGGCGACGTGATGGCGTACGTCTGGGACCACCCTCAGGTTCGGCCGATCGACGCTTCGATGCTGCCTTACTTCGTTGCGCTGCCCACCACCTCGGGCACCGGCAGCGAGGTTGGCCGCAGCAGCGTGATCAGCGAGGAAGACACGCACGTCAAGCGCGTGATCTTCTCGCCGGCAATCCTCGCCAAGGTCGTGTTCGCCGACCCCGAACTGACGCTCGGCCTGCCGCCCGCCGTGACTGCCGCGACCGGTATGGACGCGCTCACCCACAACATCGAGAGCTACCTGTCGCCGGCCTTCCACCCGCTTTGCGACGGCATCGCGCTCGAAGGCACGCGCATCGGCGCACGCGCGCTGCTCGCTGCGGTGCGCGAGCCGGCCAACCTGCAGGCGCGTGCCGACATGATGATGAGCTCGATGATGGGCGCGGTCGCGTTCCAGAAAGACCTTGGCGCGGTGCACTCCTGCGCCCATGCGCTCGGCACGGTCTGCGACCTTCACCACGGCCTTTCCAACGCGTTGATGATCGAGCCGGTGATGAACTTCAACATCGAGGCCGTGCCGGCAAAGTTTGCCGAGCTCGCGCACGTCGTCGGCCTGAGATCGGCCGATGCCTTCGTGCCGTGGCTGGCGCACCTGAAGCAGCAGATCGGCATCGCACCCGGGCTCGCTGCGATGGGCGTCAAGCGCGAGCACTTTGCTCGCCTCGTCGAGATCGCGAGCGCTGACGGTTGCCATGCCACCAACCCACGCGTCTGCGCGCCCGCCGACTTCGAACGTTTCTTCACGGAGGCCTACTGAATGGCACGGCCCCTGATCATCGGCATCTCTGCCCGCATCCATCACCCGGTCGGTCCGGTACTCGACCTCGGCGGCGTCTACACGAAGACGCTGCACTACCTCGAGCAATCGGTCGCGCACTGGGTGCTCGCGAAAGACGTGCTCGCGGTCATGATCCCGGCGATCGAGAGCGAGGGTCTGATCCAGCGCAGCGAGATGAGCCTCGGCTCGTATGCCGAGCACCTCGACGGCCTGGTGCTGCAGGGCGGCGCCGACGTCGCGCCCGAGAGCTACGGCGAGACCCCGCTGACGCCCGAGTGGGCGGGCGACCGCGTGCGCGACCGCTACGAGATCGACTTGTTCAATGCCTTCGTCGCGGCGGGCAAGCCGGTGATCGGCATCTGCCGCGGCTGCCAGCTGATCAACGTGGCGCTCGGCGGCAC
>JAYTYH010000257.1:0-7698 GCA_043742485.1 Rhizobacter sp. | reverse complement strand
GTCAGCGGCATCGCCCGCTTGATGTAGTCGAACAAGGTCGTGGCGTAGGGCCAGTAGCTTTCGACCGTCTTCGTCGGTGGCTTGGCCGGGTTGTCGTTGACGAGCGTGCCGCGGCCACCGACGAGGCGGTCACCGAGCCCGCCCTGCAGCTTGTCGCCGTGGCAGGCCACGCACTGCGCCGCATAGACCGCCTTGCCCTGCTCGACCGACCCCGAGCCCTTGGGCAGGTCGCGACCGTCCGCCAGCGAGGAAAAATACTTCGCGAGTTCGTCGCTGGTCGGCGTGCTGCCGAAGCCGTAGGTCGTGGTCTGCGCCTGCGCGACGAACGGCACCAGCGCGACCGCCAACGCGCAAAGCAAGCGCCTAGTAGTGGTGGACATTGGAAACCTTTCCATCAGAAGCGACAGCCCAGCTCTGAATGGCATTGAGGTGATAGACGGAGCCGAGCGGCCCGTTGAGTCCGCGCACGCTGATCAATTGGCCCAGCGTCGGCTGGACGTAGCCGGTGTCGTCGACACAGCGGCTCTGCAGGATGGCAGGCTTGCCGTCCCATTGCCACGGGAACCTGAAGCGGGTGTGGCAGATGGGCAGCACCGGGCCCTGAAAGGAGGCCGGTCGCCATGTCGCACCGCCATCGGTGGACACATCGACGCGCCTGATCGCGCCCCGGCCAGACCACGCCAGGCCGGTGATCTCGTGAAAGCCCGGCTCCTCAAGCTGCATCTGCCCCGACGGCGAGGTGATGACCGACTTGGCTTCCATTTCCAGCGAGAACTGAACCGCCTTTCCGCTCGGCAAGAGATCGGTGTATTTCGACGTTTCCTCCCGCGTCATGAACGGCGCGTCGGACACCTCGATCCGGCGCAGCCACTTGATATTCATGTTGCCTTCGAAGCCGGGAACGAGCAGCCGCAAGGGGTAGCCCTGCTCCGGGCGGATCGCCTCGCCGTTCTGGCCATAGGCGAGGATGCAGTCCTTCATGGCCTTGGCCAGCGGGATGCTGCGCGTCATCGCCGCGCCGTCGCCGCCCTCGGCGAGCAGCCACTTGGCGTTCGTGCGGACGCCGGCCTCGTTGAGGATCGTGGCGAGGGGGACGCCAGTCCATTCCGCCGTCGACGTCAGGCCATGCGTGCCCTGCACCGTGGGCATCGTCGGCTTGGACCATTCCGTCAGCCCGTTGCCCGAGCATTCCAGGAACAGCAGTCGGGAAATCGAGGGAAAGCGCTTCAGCTCCCTCACCGTGTACTTGCGCGGCTGCTTGACCAGCCCATGCACGGTGAGAGAGTGCGTGGCCGGGTCGATCACCGCCGTGCCGGAGTGGCTGCGCTCGAAGTGCAGGCCAGACGGCGTGACGATGCCGATGCTGTCCTGCAGAGGGGTCAGCGACCAGGACGAGAGCGGCGTCGCGGTCTTGTAGCGCGTCCGCACCTCGGTCTCGAACTGCGATCGGCTGCCATAGCTCTCGTCTTCCAGAGGGTAGCCGGGCGCCTTGGTTGCATCGGCTGGCACGGTGCGCTCGGTGGCACCGAGCGGGACGGCGGCGCGGGCGATGCCGGTCGCTGCTGCCGAAGCGCCGAGCGTCGACAGCGAGGTCGCCAGGAATCTGCGCCGGCCCTGACGCTGCTGCCCGTCACCTGCGTCGTGGCTCTCGCCTGCGCCGCCCGCCGAGCTGGCGCTTCCATGCGTCAGAGGTCGTGTCTGTTTCATCGGGTCTCCTGGTTCGGTGCCCTCGGTCGCGTTCGATGGAGCGACACCAGGCGGCTTCGGCGAGCCACTGTAGTCTGCAGGCGCATCCGTTGCCAGAGGTGCCACGTATGCTTTTCGCCATGAAATTTCCTGATCGCCTGTGTGCTTCGCTGGCCCGAGTCGCCGGCGCCGGCGCTGCCGGCGCTGCGCTGCTTTTCGCCCTCGCCGGCTGCTCGCCGCTCGGCGCCATCAACGCACTCGTCCGCAGCGACACCTACCGGCTCGGCGAAGGCGTCGCCTACGGCGCGCTGCCGCGCCAAAAGCTCGACATCTACACGCCCGTGACGGCGGCGCCGTCGGCCGGCTGGCCGGTGGTGGTGTTCTTCTACGGCGGCTTCTGGATCAGCGGCGAACGCGCCGACTACAAGTTCGTCGGCGCGGCGCTGGCGGAGCGCGGCGTGCTCACGCTCGTCGCCGATTACCGCCTCTATCCCGAAGTCAGCTACCCCGACTTTCTCGCCGACAGCGCCAAGGCCCTGGCCTACGGCATGGAGCATGCGGCCGCTCTCGGCGGCGACCCGAAGCGGGTCTTTGTCATGGGCCACAGCGCCGGTGGCTACAACGCCGCCATGCTGGCGCTCGATCCGCGCTGGCTGGCCGCCACCGGCCACGCTCCGGGCGAACTGCGCGGCTGGATCGGCCTCGCCGGCGCCTACGAGTTCTTCCCGCTCGAGCCCGGCTCGCCGGCGCGGCCTGTCTTCCATCACCCCGACTACCCGGCCCGTGCGCAGCCGATCGAAGACGTGACGCCGACGTCGCCGAAGGCCTTCCTGGCCGGCCCGATCGACGACAAGGTCGTCAGCCCGCAGCGCAGCACGCTGGCGATGGCGGCGAAGCTGCGCGCAGCCGGCGTGCCGGTCGAGCTGCACATGTACGAGGGCATTTCCCACGCCCTTCTCATCGGCAGCTTCGCTCGACCCTTGCGCGGGCAGGCGCCGGCGCTCGCCGACACCGCAGCCTGGATCACCGCGAACTAGAGCGAAGGGGGCTGGGCGATGGGGGCTCGTCGAAGAGCGCGCGACCTGCCGATCAGCGCAGGCCGACCTCGCTGGCCTCGTAGATCGCCAGCACGGGCGCATGCGCTGCGAGCCGCGCTGCCGCCGCACCGAACTCGCGCGACGCCGGCACCTTGAAATGCGCCGTCAGCGCCTCGCGATCGGCCCAGCGCTCGAAGAACACGAGGCGCAGGCCATCGTTGGCGTCGACCGCGATGCCATGCTCGAGGCAACCCGACTCTGCCAGCGTGCGGGCGACGTGCTCGATGCCGAGCCGGCGCAACTCGTCGAAGGTGTCGAGGCGGGCCTGGATGGATCCGGTGACGAGGATCATCCCAGCCGCTCCGGCACGGCGCGGTCGAGCACCAGCTCGGGCTCGTCGGCGGCGGCATCGCTCTCGTTGTCGAGCTGGCGTCGCAACCGTCCCGTGTCGAGGTCGCCGGTCCACTTGGCGACCACGATCGTCGCAACGCCGTTGCCGACGAGGTTGGTGAGCGCCCTCGCCTCCGACATGAAGCGGTCGACGCCGAGAATCAGCGCCAGGCCGGCCACCGGCACGCCGCCGACCGCCGAGAGCGTGGCCGCGAGCACGATGAAGCCGCTGCCGGTGACGCCGGCTGCGCCCTTCGACGTCAGCAGCAGCACCGCCAGCAGCGTGATCTGCTGCGTGATCGTCATCGGCGTGTTGGTGGCCTGGGCGATGAATACCGCGGCCATCGTCAGGTAGATCGAGGTGCCGTCGAGGTTGAACGAGTAGCCGGTCGGGATGACCAGGCCGACGACCGACTTGCGGGCGCCGAGGTTCTCCATCTTGGCGATCATCCGCGGCAGCACCGATTCCGAACTCGACGTGCCGAGCACGATCAGCAGCTCTTCCTTGATGTACTTGATGAACTTCCAGATCGAAAAGCCGTGCAGCCGCGCGATGGTGCCGAGCACGATGAAGATGAAGAGCAGGCAGGTCAGATAGAACGTGCCCATCAGCTTGCCCAGCGAGAGCAGCGAGCCGACGCCGTACTTGCCGATCGTGAATGCCATCGCGCCGAAGGCGCCGATCGGGGCCAGCTTCATGATGAAGCCGACGATGGCGAAGAGCACGTGCGAGGTTTTCTCGACGAAGTCGAACACCAGCGTGCCGCGGCCACCGAAGCGGTGCAAGGCGAAGCCGAACAGCACCGAGATCAGCAGCACCTGCAGGATCTCACCCTTGGCGAAGGCATCGACCAAGGTGCCCGGGATCACGTTGAGCAGGAAGTCGACCGTGCCCTGCATCTTGCCGGGGCCGGTGTAGGCGGCGATGCTCTTGGTGTCGAGCGCGCTGGCGTCGACGTTCATGCCGACACCCGGCTGCACGAGGTTGACGATCACCAGCCCGATCACCAGCGCGATGCTGCTGACGACCTCGAAGTACAGCAGCGCCAGGCCGCCGGTCTTGCCGACCTTCTTCATGTCTTCCATGCCGGCGATGCCGATCACCACCGTGCAGAAGATGATGGGCGCGATGATCATCTTGATCAGCTTGATGAAGCCGTCGCCCAGCGGCTTCATGGCCTCGCCCCAGTGCGGCTCGAAGTGACCCAGCAGCACGCCGATGACGATCGCCGTGACGACCTGGAAATAGAGCGACCGGTAGAGCGGTTGCGGCTTCGGGTCCATGGCCATCTCGTCTCCGGCATCGTGTGATGTGGCGCCCCGGCAAGCCGGATGCCCGTGAGCCGGCACGGCGACACAATGCGGCCTCGCCCACAGGAGCCAACGTGACACCCAGCCGAATCGCCCCCAACAGCCTCGCCGCGAACATCGATTCCGCCGCCGCCGCGCTCGACGCGCAGATGATCCTGTGGCGCCGCGACCTGCACGCCAACCCCGAGCTCGGCAACCGCGAATTCCGAACTGCCGGCATCGTTGCCGATCATCTGCGCTCGCTCGGCTTCGACGACGTCCGCACCGGCGTCGCGCACACCGGCGTCGTCGGCCTGCTCGTCGGCGCCCTGCCCGGCCCGGTCGTCGCACTGCGTGCCGACATGGACGCGCTGCCGGTCGAGGAACGCGTCGACGTGCCGTTCGCGTCGAAGGTCAAGACGACCTGGAACCACGAGACCGTCGGCGTCATGCATGCCTGCGGCCACGACGCCCACGTCGCCATCCTGATGGCCGTGGCGAGCGTCCTCGCCGGCCTGCGCGCCGAGCTGCGCGGCTCGGTGAAGTTCATCTTCCAGCCGGCCGAGGAAATGCCGCCCGAAGGCGAGGACGGCGGCGCCCGGATGATGATCGCCGAGGGTGCGCTCGAGAACCCGTCACCCGACGCGATCTTCGGCCTGCACGTCACCTCGCAGCTGCCGACCGGCACCATCGGCTACCGCTCGGGGCCGACGATGGCCAGCTCCGACAGCTTTCGCATCACCGTCGCCGGCCGGCAGACGCACGGCGCGATGCCGTGGCGCGGCGTCGACCCCATCGTCGCCTCGGCGCAGGTCGTGCTCGGCCTGCAGACCATCATCAGCCGCCAGGTCGACATCGCGCTCGAGCCGGCGGTGCTCACCATCGGCGTCATCAAGGGTGGCGTGCGCGAGAACATCATTCCCGACACGGTCGAGATGCGCGGCACCATCCGCACCTTCAACGAGACGATGCGCGACGACATCCACAAGCGCGTCAAAGACACCGCGGAGTCGATCGCGAAGGCGTCGCGTGCGGGCTGCGAGGTCTGCATCCGGAAGAACTACGCCGTCACCATCAACGACGCCGAGCTCACCGAGAAGATGGTGCCCACGCTCGAGCGCGTGGCCGGCGCCACGCACGTCGTCGTCGTGCCCAAGGTCACGGGCTCGGAAGACTTCTCCTTCTTCCAGCAGGTCGTGCCTGGCCTCTTCTATTTCGTCGGCGTCACGCCGCCCTCGCAGGACGTCGCGACCGCGCCTTCGAACCACTCGCCGCTGTTCACCATCGACGAGACCGGCCTCGGCCTCGGTCTGCGCTCGCTGGCCCAGGTCGCCGTCGACTTCCTCGAGGCGGCGCGCGGTTGAGGTCGGCCATGCGCGCGCGCGCCGGCCTTCTCGTCGCCGCCTCGATCTTCTGCGCCGGCGTCGGCGCTGCCGCCGCGGCCGAGCCTGACTCGCCGTCTGCGCCGGCGCCTTCTCCGGCGGCGCCGTCACCGCTCGTGCCCTCGCTCGCGGTGCCCTCGCTCGCGGTGCCGTCCTCGCACGGCCGGCTCTCGCTCGAGCGCGTGCGCTTCGCCGGCAGCGAGCAGCGCGTCGGCCTGGTCGGCACCAGCTACCTCATCGACATCGCCGAGGTCCCCGGCCTGTCGGTCGGACCGGCCGTCTACGGCGCCGTCAGCGGTGGCCACGGCGGCTTCTTCAGCCTCGGCGGCGAGCTGGCCTGGCGGCATCGCCTGATCGGCCCGGTCGGCACCGAGATCGGTCTCTACGCGGGCGGTGGCGGCGGTGGCGGTGCATCGGCCGGCAGCGGCCTGATGCTGCGCCCGCACGCCGACCTCGTCTGGGATCTCGGCGCAGTCGCCGTCGGCGTCTCGGTCTCGCGCGTGCGCTTTTCGAGCGGCCACATCGACAGCACCCAGCTCGGCCTCGTTCTCAACGCCAGCAGCGACTTCCGCTTCGTGCCGGCAGAGCGCCTCGGCGAGCCCGCGCTCGGCAGCGGCCGCACCGGTCTCGGCTTCGACCGCATCCAGTTCGTCGGCGGCGTCTACCGCACCCCTGCGGGCAAGACGCTGAACGACGGCACCGGCCTGCCGCGCACGATCAGCACGGTCGGCGTGCGCGCCGAGCAGGCCTGGGGCACGAACGCCTTCTGGGGCCTCGAGGCGGCGCGCGCCGGCCGCGGCGGCGTCGGCGGCTATGCGGAGTTCCTCGGCACCGCCGGCGTCGAGACCGAGGTGATGCGCGACGTGCTGACGGTCGGCGGCCGGGTCGCGGCCGGCATGGCCGGCGGCGGCGGCGTCTCGACCGGCGGCGGCCTCCTCGTCAAGGCCGGCCTCTACGGCATCGTCCGTCTCAGCAACGACCTCGGCCTCGCACTCGAGGGCGACGTCGCGCGCGCACCGAACGGCAACTTCCGCGCTGTGCAAGCCACGGCGGCGCTGGTCTGGGCGCTCGATGGCCCGAGCCACAGCGGCACCTCGACCAAGCCGGCGCGCACCGACTTCGGTGCCGGCGCCGAGCGCTTCGACGCGCCGCGCAGTGCCGGGATCCCGGCCGGCCAGTCGCACGCGCTTTCCGCCGTCGTGCTCAAGGTCGATCGCTATCTGTCGCCCAACTTCTACGTCAGTGGCCGCGCCAGCAGCGCGGCCGCCGGCGAGGCCAGCGGCTATGCCGGTGCCGCACTCGGCGCCGGCTGGATGCAGCCTCTCGGGGCGCGCTTTCACGTCGGCGCCGAGCTGCTCGCGGGAGCCGCCGGCGGCGGCGGCGTCGACGGCCGCGGCCTGCTCGTGCAGCCGCGCGCCTACGCCGGCGTGCAGTTGACGCCGACGATTGCGCTGCGTGTCGGCGCCTCGCGCGTGAAGGCGCTCGACGGTCGCCTCAACAGCAACGTGCTCGACCTGGGTCTGAACTTCACCTACGGCGTCGCTTCCGGAGACTGACCGGCGCCGCGCTCGGGTGCGCCGCTGGCAGAGACAGCAGAGGAAGCTGCGCCGTGGCGTCCTGTCCAGATGCGCCGGCCGACGAGGCCGTGTGCCTCGTCTTTCAGGCCTGCTCTCTAGAAAGGTGCAGCCCGGAGGAACGGGGCCTGGTAGAGCCACAGGTGCCGGCCGTCGGCACAGGCCAGCACGTGCTGCGGCAACCATGCACCGGCTTCGAACTCGAGGCTGGCAAGCCAGCTGCCAGCCCGCATCTCGTCGCTGGCCTTCACCGCCACGCGGGCCATGCTCTCGGGCCGCTGGAACACGTAGACCATCGCGTACGGCGACCAGTCGGCGAGCCAGATGTCGCCCCGGCGC
>JAYTYH010000256.1:0-1885 GCA_043742485.1 Rhizobacter sp. | reverse complement strand
GGCGAACACCGGCGGCAGCACCCAGCCGAGCTGCACCAGCAGCCATTCGGCCATCGCGAGCACCATCAGCACCACGAGCAGCGCACACAGGTCGACGATCGGAAGCCGGCGTGCGAGCCGGGTCGGTGGCCACCACCGGCCGGCCGCACGCACGCCTAGCAGATGCATTGCCAAGCCGAAGGCCGCCGTGCACAACGCCGAAGCCAGCACCCAGAGGGGTTGATTTACCGGCTGCAAGGCATTGCCTTCACCCATCGCAAGCAAATCCGAGAGCGACCAGAACAGAAGTTCCGGCCCGCTCCAGAGGGACGGCGAGCCCGGGCCGGGGCACAACGCCGAGCTGTCGCCCGACCGGTGAGCCCGGCATTCGCGCTCGCTGCTGGCGACAATGACCCTGAAGCCCGGGAGGCGCGAGGGCAGTTGCTTCAGATCGGCATCAATGCGCAGGCCGAGCGGCGCCATGCGCACCCTCGGCACGCGGAAAACGCGATATTCGGGAAGATTCCAAGCATCGACCTCGGCCAGCAGGGCTGGAAGAAAGGGGTATTCCTTGCCCGTGCCGTCCTGCTTGACCACCGAGGGAAAGACCGCCAGGCCAGCGCCGAGTCGCAGCTCCGTATGGCCGACGCCGGCGAGCGCCGACTCCCGGTAGATGCTGCCGGCGAGCGCCGCCGGATCCAGGTTGGGAAGAACACCGAAGTACACCGGCACGTTCACCGCGTGCAGCGCCGCGATTCCCTCGACGATCGCCGGTAGGGCGGCGCCGCCTTCCATCACGGCAAGATCGACCCCGACCTGGGCTGGCCGGCGCTGCGCCAGCGCTGCCAGGGTACGGCCGAGCAGTTCGCGAAAAGCCTTGGACGAAGCGTCGTCCGGTTCGACATCGGGCAGCTCCAACAACAGCACCTTGTCGTTGGCCTTCACCTCCTTCGGCACGAAAAGGCCGGCGAGCAACCAGTAGTCAGCACGCCGCCAGTCGCCCGCCAGCAGCACCGTCACGCTCATCAGCACGACGAAGATCAGCCATTTGCCGACGAGCGCTTTCATCGCTGCGGCTCCATGGCCGCCGGCCCCACCGGCGCGGAGACCACGACGCAGCGGCTGGCTACGGCACCTGCGTCGGCTTGGCGCCGATACTCAGCCGCAGCCGGGTCGCCCGCATGCTCTGCGGCCAGCGCGAGCCGACCGAGCAGATCGTCGATCCAGGCCAGCGACGGTCTCTCGGGCGCGGCAGCGCAATGCTCCTGCAACGCCAGCGCCCGGGCGTTGCGAAAGGCATCGAGGGCGGCTGCCGGCTCGTTCAGCAGCTCCCTTGCCTTGCCGAGGCCGAGGTAGGCATAGCGGCGCTCGAGCGAGGTGTTGCCGGGAACGCGATTCAGTACTTCGAGCGCGTCGTGGTACCGGGCGGCTGCAAACCGCCATTTCGCCGCGGCGGCTGCCGGCTCGCCGCGGCCTGCCCACCATTCGCCGAGACGCTCGTTGAAGTCGCCGTAGCGTCGGGCGATGGCGCCGATGGAGCGATGGTTGCGGTCGGGAAAGACCCTCGCCAGCATGCCGAGGCTCGTTTCGAAACGCTGGCCGACCGCGTCGAATTCGGCTGCGCGTGCCGCGGTCTGGCGCGGATCGGCGCTGTCGCGCTGATAGGTCAGCTGCTCCTTGCCAAGCGCTGCTTCCGTGAGCATCTGCGCGGTGGTCAGGTCGTCGCGCCCGGCGAGTGCCTGAATGCGCAACCCGACGGCTCGCTCCAGCTCCCGATCTGCGGCAGCGTAATCCTCGCGGCCAATGCGCAGCAGCATGCCGAGGCCGAAGTGGCTCAACGACTGGTCGAGTGCAGCGTCGGCGCCTGTTTCCGCTTCGCGCAGGCGCAGCGCACGGCGCATGTAAT
>JAYTYH010000255.1:0-6100 GCA_043742485.1 Rhizobacter sp. | reverse complement strand
TTGCAGCGCGCTGCGCCGCTGATGCTCACCGCGCTCTGCGTGGCGGTGCCGGCGCGGGCCGGGCTCATCATCATCGGCGGCGAGGGCGCGGTGGTGCTCGGCGGGCTCGCTGCGGCCGCGCTGCCCTATGCCATCCCGCTGCCGGCCAACGCCATCGGCACCACGTTCGTGTGCCTCGCCGGCATGGTGGTCGGGGCGCTCTGGATCATGATCGCCGGCGCCTTGCGCCAGTACCGCGGCGTCAACGAGACGATCTCGAGCCTGCTGCTGGCCTACACGGCCATCGCGCTCTTCAAGCAGTTCGTCGAAGGGCCGCTGCGCGACCCGGCCACCCTCAACAAGCCCTCCACGCGCTCGCTGGTCGAGGGCCTGCGCATCGGCGGCATCGCCGGCTCCGACGTGCACTGGGGGCTGGTGTTCGGCGTGGTGGCCTGCCTCCTGATCGGCGTGTGGTTGGCCTACACGGCAAGCGGCTTTTCGGTGCGGGTGGTCGGCGGCAACCCGCGCACGGCCCAGCTCGTCGGCCTGCCGGCGACCCGCCTCATCCTTGCCGCCTGCGCCATCGGCGGCGCCTGCGCAGGGCTGGCGGGTGCGGTCGAGGTGGCGGCGGTGCACACCAACGCCAACGCCGCGCTGATCGCCGGCTACGGCTATGCCGGCATCCTGGTGGCCTTCATCGCGCGCCAGTCGCCGATCGCGATCATCCCGGTCGCCATCCTGTTCGGCGGGTTCGGCGCAGCCGGCAGCCTGCTGCAGCGCCGCCTCGGCCTGCCCGACGCCTCGGTGCAGGTGCTGCAAGGCATCGCTTTCGTGCTCATCCTCGCCAGCGAGGCGCTGCGCGGCATCGCGTGGCAGGCGGTGTTGCCGAAGCTCGGCAAGCGCCCAGGACCGCCGGCGCCGATCGCTGTCGCGGAACAGCTGGCGTGAGTGCCGACACCGTGGTCGCGTTCTCGGCCGCCATTGTCGGCGGCGCGCTTCGCGTCGGCGTGCCCTTCCTGTTCGTGAGCCTGGGCGAGTGCCTCACCGAGAAGTCGGGTCGCATCAACCTCGGTCTCGAAGGCGTGCTCGTGCTGTCGGCGATGGCCGGCTTCGGCGGCTCCTACCTGACCGGCTCGCCCTGGGCCGGGGTGGCCCTGGCGGCCTGTGCCGGCGCCGCCCTGGCGCTGCTCCACGGCGTGCTGTGCTCGCTGCGCCGGGTCAACGACGTCGCCACCGGCATCGCGCTGATGCTGCTCGGCACCGGCCTCGCCTTCTATCTAGGCAAGCCGCTGATCCAGCCGCAGGCCATGCAACTGGCGCCGATCGCCCTCGGCGGCTGGAGCGCGTCGATCGTGGTGCAGGCTGCGCTCCAGATCAACCCCTTGCTGCCGCTCGGCGTGCTGCTCGCCATCGCCATGCGCTGGGCCTTCGTGCAGACCCGCTGGGGCCTGCTCGTGCGCCTGGCAGGCGACTCGGCGAGCGCGACCCGGGCCCTCGGCTATTCGGTCAACGGCATCCGCATCGCGGCCACGGTGGCGGGCGGCGCCATCGCCGGCCTGGGCGGCGCCTCGCTCACGCTGTTCTATCCGGGCAGCTGGAACGAGGGCATCTCCAGCGGGCAGGGCCTGATCGCCGTCGCCCTCGTCATCTTCGCGCGCTGGAGCCCGCTGCGCTGCGTGGGTGCGGCATTGCTCTTCGGCGGTGCCGGGGCCATCGGCCCGGCCTTGCAGTCGGTCGGCGTGAGCCAGGGCTACTACCTCTTCAGCGCGGTGCCGTATGTGCTGACGCTGATCATCCTCGTCATCAGCTGCCGGCCAGGCAGCGTCGCCATCGGCAGCCCGGGCGAACTGTCTTCCACACGATAGGAGCAAGCGATATGAGCGGTCTGGGTGGGTTGAACAAGTCGCCGAACGGCGTCGTCATCGGCCTGGTGCAGCTGCAGTTGCCTGTCGTCGAGACGCCGGCGCAGCTGGCCGCGCAGGCCAGGCGCATCGTCGCCATGGTCGGCAAGGCGCGCCGCAACAACGCCGGTCTCGACCTCGTCGTGTTCCCCGAATACGCGCTGCACGGTCTTTCGATGAGCACCGCGCCCGAGTTGATGTGCCGGATGGGCGGGCCAGAAGTCGCAGCCTTCAAGTTGGCCTGCATCGAGCACAGGCTCTGGGGCTGCTTTTCGCTGATGGAGTTCAACCCCAACGGCAATCCGTACAACACCGGCATCGTCATCGATGACCGCGGCGAGGTCGCCCTCTACTACAGGAAGCTCCATCCCTGGGTGCCGGTCGAGGCCTGGGAGCCGGGCAATGTCGGCATCCCGGTGATCGACGGGCCGAAGGGCTGCAAGCTCGCCTTGATCATCTGCCACGACGGCATGTTCCCCGAGATGGCGCGCGAGTGCGCCTACAAGGGCGCCGAGGTGATGCTGCGCACGGCCGGCTACACGCCGCCGATCCGCCACGCCTGGAAGATCACCAACCAGGCCAACGCCTTCCAGAACCTCATGGTCACCGCCAGCGTGTGCCTCAGCGGCAGCGACGGCAGCTTCGACTCGATGGGCGAGGCCATGTTCTGCAACTTCGACGGCACGGTGATGGCCGAGGGCGGCGGCCGCGCCGACGAGGTCATCACCTGCGAGGTGCGGCCCGATCTGGTCCGCGAGGCGCGCACGCACTGGGCCGTGGAGAACAACCCGTACCAGCTCTGGCACCGCGGCTACTCGGCGGTGCAGGGCGGTGCCCAGGACTGCCCGTACACGTTCATGCAGGACATGGTGGCGGGGACGTACCGGCTGCCTTGGCACGACGACATCGTGCACACCGATGGAAGCTCATGCGGGTTCGCGTCGCCGACGCGCCGGCATGCGCCGCAAAACATGCGCGAAGCACCCGTCGAGGAGTCGTCGCCGTCGGCGCCTTCGGCTCGCGAGGCGGCTTAGATGGAGGGCGGCGCCAGACAGGCACCGACGCGGGATCAGGCCCTGCTCCTGGCGTTCGCCCGGCACTGATCGAAGCGATGTTCATCGCCGCCGATCCCTACCCCTGGCCATACGACGGCGACCTGCGCCCGGCGAATACCGCGCTCGTCGTCATCGACATGCAGACCGATTTCTGCGGCGTCGGCGGCTATGTCGACAAGATGGGCTACGACCTCTCGCTGACACGGGCTCCGATCGATCCGATCCGGTGCCTGATGACGGCGATGCGCGAGCTGGGCTTTGCGATCATCCACACCCGCGAAGGCCACCGCCCGGATCTCTCCGACCTGCCGGCCAACAAACGCTGGCGCTCGCGCCGGATCGGCGAAGGCGGCCGCGGCATCGGCGACGACGGGCCGTGCGGACGCATCCTGGTGCGGGGCGAGCGGGGCTGGGAGTTGATCCCCGAACTCGCGCCGCTGGCCGGTGAGGTGGTGATCGACAAGCCGGGCAAGGGCTCGTTCTGCGCCACCGACCTCGAGCTGATCCTGCGCTCGCGCGGCATCGTCAATTTGCTCCTCGCCGGCATCACCACCGACGTCTGCGTCCACACGACGATGCGCGAAGCGAACGACCGCGGCTTCGAGTGTTTGCTGCTCGGCGACTGCACCGCGGCCACCGATGCCGGCAACCACCTGGCGGCGCTGAAGATGGTGACGATGCAGGGCGGCGTCTTCGGGGCCGTGGCGCCGTCGTCGGCCGTGCTCGCGGCGCTGGCCACGATGACGCGGCCGGCATGAACGCGCCCGTCGGCACCGTCGCCGCAGCGACCGGCGCGCTGGCGCTCGAGACCTTCGAGCTGACCAAGCGCTTCGGCGATTTCACGGCGATGGAGCGGGTGACGATGAAGGTCGTCCCGGGCTCGGTGCACGCACTGCTCGGCGAGAACGGCGCCGGCAAGAGCACGCTCGTGAAGTGCGTCGCCGGCTCGCAGCGGCCCGACGGCGGCGCCGTGCTCGTCGACGGCCGCGAGCACGACATCGCCTCGCCGGTGGTCGCGCGGGCGCTCGGCATCGGCATGGTCTACCAGCACTTCACGCTGGCGCCGGGCATGAGCGTGGCCGAGAACCTGTTGCTGGCCGGCGGCCGCACCTCGGCGCTGATCGACTGGAAGAAGGAGCGCGCCGCGCTCGCCGACTTCCTGCGCACCACGCCCTTCAGTCTCGACCTCGACGCCACGCCGGCCGGCCTGTCCGCCGGCGAGAAGCAGAAGCTCGAACTGCTCAAGCAGCTTTACCTGAAACCGCGCCTGCTCATCCTCGACGAGCCGACCTCGGTGCTGACGCCTCAGGAGGCCGACGAGGTGCTCGCCTTCGTGCGCGCCGTGGCGCGGCGCGGCGAATGCACTGTGCTGATAATCACGCACAAGTTCCGCGAGGTCATGGCCTATGCCGACGAGGTGACGGTGCTGCGGCGCGGCCGCAAGGTGTATGGCGCCGCCGTCGCACAGACGACGCCGGCGCAGCTCGCCCACGCCATGATGGGCGCCAGCGGCACGCCGGCATCGGTCGCGGTCGAAGGGGCGCGGGCAGTCCGTAGCGCTCCTGCCGGCGATGCCGCGATCGCGCTCGACGTCGTCGCCCTGAGCGCCATGGGCGACCGCGGCACGCTCGCGGTGCGCGCTCTCGGCCTGCGGGTTCGGGCCGGCGAGATCCTCGGCGTCGCCGGCGTCTCCGGCAACGGTCAGCGCGAACTGGTGGAAGCCATCGTCGGACAGCGCGCCAGGGCCGGCGGCTCGGTGCGAGTCGCTGGCGAGCCCTACGCGGGTCGGCGCGAGGAAAACCGTCGCCTGCGCCTGCGCGCGCTCACTGAAGAGCCGCTGCGCAGCGCCAGCGTCGCCGAGCTGAGCGTCGCCCACAACATGGCGCTGCGCGACTTCGACCAGGCGCCACTGCAAGGAGGAAGCTTGCACGGCCTGCGCTGGCTGCGCTACGGCGCCTGGCGGGAGCGGGCGAGGGCCTGGATCGACGAGTACGGCATCAAGACGCGCGGCGAGAACGCGCCGATTGCCAGCCTGTCGGGCGGCAACGTCCAGCGCACGGTGTTGGCGCGCGAGCTCGCCGGCCGAATCAACGTGCTGATCGCCGCCAACCCGGTGTTCGGCCTCGACTTCGCTGCCGTCGCCGAGATCCATGCCCGCATCCTGCAGGTGCGCGAGCTGGGCGGTGCGGTGCTGCTCGTCAGCGAAGACCTCGACGAGCTGCTCGAGCTCTCCGACCGGATCGTGGTGATGAGCGAAGGGCGCATCGTCTACGAGACGGCGGCCGCCGGAGCAGATCGGCGCACGATCGGCTCGCACATGGGCGGCGAGGCGCACGGCGCGATGGCGCCGCTGGGGGTTGCCGCGTGAGCAGCACCCCGATCGAGGTCGCGGCGACGCCTTTTTCGTACACCCTCGTCCCGGGCCGGACCGCGCTCGTGGTCATCGACATGCAGCGGGACTTCGTCGAGCCCGGCGGCTTCGGCGCGTCGCTCGGCAACGACGTGGCGCTGCTGCAGCCGGCGATCGTCGTGATCGCCCGCCTGCTCGCGGCCTGGCGCGGGCTTGGCTGGCCAGTGGTCTACACGCGCGAGGCGCATCGGCCGGATCTCTCCGACTGCCCGCCGGCAAAACGGCGGCGCGGCGCCCCGACGCTGCGCATCGGCGATATCGGGCCGATGGGCCGCCTGCTCGTGGCCGGCGAGCCCGGCAGCGACATCGTGCCGGCGCTGGCTCCGCACCCTGGCGAGATCGTGATCGACAAGCCGGGCAAGGGCATGTTCTGGTCGACTGGCCTGCACGAGACGCTGCAGGCCCTCACCGTCACCCATCTCGTGTTCACGGGCGTGACCACCGAGGTGTGCGTGCAGACGTCGATGCGCGAGGCCAACGATCGCGGCTACGACTGCCTGCTCGTCGAAGACGGCACCGAGAGCTACTTCCCGGACTTCAAGGCGGCGACGCTGGCGATGATTTCGGCGCAGAGCGCGATCGTTGGCTGGCACGCGTCGTCGGCCGACCTGCTCGATGCCACCGCGAGTTTGTCTTAGGACCAGGCCGAACAAGCCGTCGGTTCCTGCAGGCAGTCGTGCCGTGATGTCGCGATGCGCAAACGGCGGGTCAGAAGATCGAAGAACGAAAAAGATGCAAACGCGAACGAATGATCG
>JAYTYH010000254.1:0-13563 GCA_043742485.1 Rhizobacter sp. | reverse complement strand
GATCGGCATGCGGGCTGCCGCCGGGCCCGGCCGCCGAGCCGCCGGGCGGCGCCACGAGGTCGGCGAAGGGATTGCCGGGGTTGACGCCAGCGCGGCCGGAGCCGGCCCGCGGCGCCATGAATCGCGGGTCGGTCCGACCGTCGGCAACCGGATCGGCAACGCCGCCGCGTGCGTCGACAGCGACGTGGCCGCGCGGGCCGCCGGGCGAAGCGACGCGGTCGTCGAGCAGGACACGAAGCACGTAGCCGCCGAGGCGCAATTCGTCGAGGTGGCCAAGTGGGCCCGAGTCGCCGGGGACGAGCGAGCGCCCGTTGAGAAGGATGGTCGTCGTGCTGCCGGCATTGCGGATCACGTAGCCACCGGCGCCGGCGCTGACTTCCGCTTGTAGGCGAGACAGGCGCCGCTCCGGGTCGGGCAAGGCCAGCGTGTTGGCCTCAGAGCGGCCGATGGTGCCGCCGCACGCGTCGAAAATTCCGAGCAGCGGCTCTTCGAGCGGCTGCTCGTCAAGCGTGACGGCGCGGATGACGAGGTTCATGCGATCGGCAGGGCGGAGATCTCGGCGAAGGCGGTGGCCGTCGGAAAAGTTATCGGCTGACCGCGTGCTTGGGGCAAGCAACTAAAGTCATGTCAGTCAGCGAGGCGCGGCATCTGCGGAGCTCGCATCGAAACTGTTGAACGCTCCAAGCACGCGCCGGGTCGCCGGGTCGTCGGCCTGCCAGTTCGACAGCTGCAACAGCAAGCCGCTATTGGCCGCGGCGATGGTCGGGCGAGCCGATGCGTTGAATTCGGCGGCCTGTCGGGCGGCGCTCGCGGCCGAGCCGAACCACATGACGATGAACGAGCGCCCGGCATCGGCCTTCAGGGTGAAGAGCGCCCGCGCCTGGACACCAGCGATCTCGATGCGGACCAGGCCGACGCGTGTATCGACGCCATTCTTCTCGAAGTGATCGTGCAGGGCGACGAGCGGCGGCGGCACCTCGCGACGGACGTCTCCTCCGAGATCGAAGCCGAAATACCAGGCTGCGCCGATGCCTGCGGCGAGTCCGACGAGGCTGAGGGCGGCCAGCACGACTCTCACGGTGCCAAGATGATGACCGTGACCTGGCTCGGGACGATTCGCGCTCCCGGACAATTGGTGCTGTTCTGGATTGCCATGCTGGTCAGCCGAGTCGCCGGCATGCCGTTGATGAGTGTCGTGAACGAGCCGGTCAGGTGCCGGCGCGGGCCCATCACCGTCCCTGACGCCACGCCGGTCGCCACACCGGCGTTGTCGCCGTTGGACATCGGCACCGAGGTCGCCATGTTGTGCGCTGGCATGCACATGATCAGCACGTTGGGGACGTTGGGAACGGCCGTCGGTCCGAGCGCGATGTTGGGATAGGGGATCGGCACCGGTCCGACGGGCGAGGGCGTGAGGCAGACGTCGGGAAAGCCCATGTCCATGCCCATCATCTGCGAGTTGGCGAACATCGAATCTCCCGCTTCAGCCGAGGTGGATCTGGGCGCTCTGCATCTTGACGAGGCTGCCGTTGGTCAGCACGTTCTTCCCGCGCAGGTTCATCAGCTCGTGCGCTTCGTGGTCGATCACCTGGGCGTCGAGCCGGTCGACGCCCTCGACGCTGCGCTGGTGAGACTGCGAGTGATGCGATTCACGGGTGAACACCGTCGCGCAGGTCGTGCCCACGACCTGCAACTCGCCATAGGTCGCTTTGCACGCGGCCATGACGCTCTCCACGGTGGCGGCGACGAGCGCGAGGGCCCGGGTGCGCAAGGTGATGGCGCCGACGTCGACGGTGCAACTGGCGGCCTGAATCTCCACGGCGTCGTGCGCTGACAAGCGAAGACGCCCTGAAGGCGTTGCCAGCTCGACATCGCCGGCGATGCTGAGCCGCGCCTGCGCCAGAGTGGCGCGCGAGAGAACCGCGACGATGTAGACGGCCGCGTTCTCAACTTCACACGGGCTTTCGGCACCGCGCCAGCAGGCGACGCGATCGCCAATGGCGGGCTCGAGCAGGCAACTCGGCGCCCGCCGGGCCGCAAGCGGCCGGGCGCCGGCTGCGACCTGGTAGCCGGCTGCGTGGTCGCCGGCCACGACTTCGCCGATGAAGGTCACCGCGAGGGCTGCCGAAGCGATGTCGCCCGACCAGGTGGTCGGCATGACCCGGGCCGGTGCAGGAAATGGCGTCGTGAGCATGGTGGCGTGAGTCTCCGATGGAAGCGGTCAGCGGGCGGTGGCAGCGGGTGTCCAGGTCTCGGCTCGCGCCAGCTCGGCCTGGGTCCCGAGCGCCGCAGTGCGGTCGCCGAAGCGCGAACCGCCTTCATCCGCGCGATGAAAATTGGTGCGAAAGAGGGTGCTGCCCTGAAAGTCGCATCGGCCCAGCTGGGCTTGCGCGAAGTCGGCGTAAGTCAAGTCGGCATCGCGCAGGCTGCAGGCCTCGAGCGTGGCCGCGGTAAAGAATGCCTGATGCAGGTAGGCGCCGTCGAAGCGGCCTTGTTTCCAGCGCGAGCCGTTGAACAGCGCTTGCTGGAGATTCGCCCGCGAGAAGTCGCAGCCTTCGCCGGCCGCCTCCACGAACAGGGCATTGGCGGCCTGACTGCCCGTGAAGCGAACGCCGTCGAGCGTGGCGCCCTTGAAGTTGCTCTGCCGCAGATGCGCTTCGCTGAAGTCGGCGCCGCTGAGGTCGCACTCCATGAACTGGCACCCGTTCCAGGTCTGCCCGGCGAACGAGCGCCCGCGCAGCGGCGTCTTGTGAAAGACGACGAGCGCGAAGCTGGCACCGTCGAACACCGCCCCGTCGAGCGAGCACTCGGCAAAGGTCGCTTGGCGAAAGGCGATGCCGTTGAGCCGGGCGCGGCCGAGCTTGACCGCGGAGAAAGTGCATCGATCGACCAGCGCGTTCGAGGCGCTGGCCTCTTCAAGATCGCACTGGATGATGGCGGCGAGGTTGAGGTCGGCGTCGCGGAAGTCGGCGCCGCGCAGGCTGCTGCCGATGATGCGGGAGTTGCGCATGCTGGTGCCGACCCAGGCGGACCGGTCGGCCGGGCAGGCGTTGACAGTGGCGCCGCGCATGAGGGCGCCGTCGAACGATGCGCCGGCCAGCGAGCAACCGTCGATCACGGCCTCGCGCAGATCGGCGCCGCGGAAACTGACGCCGCGCAGATCGAGCTTGTGAAAGACAGCAGCTGCCAGCGGCGCGTGATCGAAGCAGAGGCCGCGGAGATCGCTTTCCGCGACAGGCGCACCATGAGCGACCTTGAGCAGCACGCGTTGTTTCGTATCGAGCTCGTCGATGTTCATGCAAGCTCCTCGACGGGCCGGCGCGGGTGCAGACGCGCGCGCTGCGCAAGCGCGCCGAGGAAGCTCGTCGCTGCGTCGGTACGAACGCGCGACAGGTCGGCGCCGAACAGGTTGGCGCCGTCCAGCCGGGTGCCGCGCAGATCGGCTCTCTGCAGGATCGCCTCCATGCAGTTGGCGTCGGCGAGGCTGGCGCCGCGCAGCGAGGTCTTGGTCGCCAGCGCCTTGCGCAGGCTTGCACGGCCCAAGCGGGCGCCGTCGAGAGCGGCGCCCGAGAGATCGCATTCGTCGAGGTCCGCCCCGGAAAAATCGGCGCCGACCAACCGGGTCTCGCGCAGGTTGCTGCCCTTCATGCCGGCGCCCGCGAAGTCGGCGCCGTCGAAGCGGCAACCCTCGACGAACACAGCCCCCGGGAGCCGCGCCCCAGTGAAGCGAACATTCTGGCCGCGACAGCCGATGAACGTGGGCCGGTCCAGCATCGCGCCACTGAAGTCGACGCCGCTCAGATCGCAATCGATGAACTGCGGCTGCACGAGCTCGGCATGGCGGAGCACCAGGCCATCGAGCGCCGCCTTGTGAAAGAGGAGCCCCTTGCCCTTGACCTGGCGCCAATCGGCAAGGCCGAACGTTGCGCCTCGCAGGTTCGCCGCGTCGATGGTGGCCTTGCGCAGATCCGTCTGCGCCAGCGCAGTGGCGGTGAAGTTGGTGCTGGCCAGCGATGCGCCCACGAAGCGGGCCGTTGCCAGCTTGGCCTTGCCGAGATTGGCACCGCTCAGGTCGGCATCGCTGACGTCGGCGGCACTGAAGTCGGCATGGGCGAGCACGGCCGAAGCAAAACTGCAACCCATCAGCAGTGCGCCGCTGAGGTCAGCACTCTCGAGCCAGGCGCCGGTGAAATCCGCGCCGCGCAGATCGAGCTTTGACAGGTCGGCGCCGGTCAGGTCGGCTGCCATCAGGCTCTGCCCGTTGGCATGCGCGCTGATGACCGCCTGGCGAACAACTGCGGCGTGGGCGGGCGGCATCCGCCGCGCCGGCGGCTGCTCGTGCGCCGTGGCGAGGTAGGCAGAGCGCTCGAGCGCCTCCACCCGGCGCACCTGGCCGGCCAGCGCGTCGAGATCGAGGGGCTTGCCATCGGCGGCGCGGGCACCGGCGGCCGCTGCGGCACGCAGCTCGGCGAGGTGCTGCTCGGCGCGATAGCGCGGCGGGCCGCGGTGGACAAGCTCATCGGGGTCGATGCCGGCCCGCTTGGCCTGCTCGCGCGCCGCCTGGAGCTGCTCCACGGCATCGAGCAGCGACGTCACCTGCGCGTTCAGCGCCGCCGCCTGGACCCGCTCGACGAAGTCGGGCAGCTCCTCGAGGGTCGGCACCTTGAGCGGCGGCGGGACGACGAGCTTCATCGCGTCGGGATCCATGCCGAGCGCCTTCGCCTCGTCGCGCGCGGCGGCGACATGCAGCTCGGCACCGCGCCGCTGCGCCTGGCCCATCAGGCCTTCCGGCCGGTAGTCGCTCTGAATCGCTTCGAAGTTCGGGTCGCTGCTTGCCATGCCTTCGGGAACCAGGTCGCTCTCGCGGAGGGACTGCAGCGCACCGCTGCGCGGGTCGAGGCGCCGTGCCAGCACGTGTGCGTAGTGCTCGTCGGATCGGGGTGCGCCACCGCGCTCGAGGCCGAGCATCAGCAGCTGGATGTCGCTGCCGTCGTCTTCCGTGCACGGCACCAGGGCCTGGAACAGCATGACACCGCGCTCGGCGTGCGGAAAGAACCAGACAGTCGACAGGCGCATCGCCGATTCGCGCAAATTCGGTGCCCCGGCGTCCGGCGCGCCGGTGAAGCAGCGAACACGCAGGTTCGGCAGATGGCCTTCGACGCGTGCCTTCGTGGGATGCATGTTCACGAAGGAGAACGGCTCGTCGCCGGTGAACGCCGGCTCCGACCATTGGTCGGATGGCGCCATGTTGAAGAAGCGCCAGTCGATGTCGCCGGCGAAACCGGGCGAGTGCTCCTCCAGCCAGTGTTCGTCGTACGTGCCCCGGTACTGCGCGCGCTGCGGCCAAGTCATATCGATGCGGCCAAAGGAGGCCGGCTCGATCTCCGCGCTGGGTCGCAGGCTGGGCGAGGTGGCGAGCTCGACCTGGGGCAGCAGGTGGACCTGTGCGCCCTCGAGTTTCCGCGTGACGCGACCCGTGCCGGTGGGGTTGGCCGCGAAGTCGGGGCCGCCGTAGGCATGCGCCCAGTCGAGCGGCAGGCGGGTGAAGGGTAAGGGGTCGCTGGCGCGGCCGTTGATCCACAGCCGCGGCCCGAACACGCGCAAGGTCTTGACTAGACCGCCAACACGGGCGCCGACGTCGCATTGCGTGGCACCGCCGCCTGGTGCGAACGCACTGCCATGGACGAGGTACTCGGACCTCACCTTGAGCATGCCTTCGTCGATCAGCGGCCCTTCCGGCATCTCCTCGCCGAGGTAGGACCACATCGACATCTCGCTCCAGGCAGTGCCCTCACCCGCCGGCGTGAACGGGAAATAGACGGTGGCGGTGATCACCATGCCGATGCGTTTCCGGTGCTCGACGCAACGCGTCAGCAGGCCGACGGGAAATGGTTTGATGACCCGCATCGCCCGCCTCAGCGTGGCGCGCCGTCGCCCGGCGCCGAAGGATCGCTCGATGGCGTCGCGCCCGGCGTGTCGGCGCCGAGGAGTGCGGCCTCGGCGGCCTGGTCGGCAGCGGAGGGCATGCCGTAAGCCTCGGGTGTCCGGAAAGTCGCGTTGTGGGAATTGATGACAGCCTGCAGCCTCGCGCGCACCGCCGGCGTCATCGACGTTGTATCCATGAGCGCGTCGAGATCCTTTTGCGCCTGCATGCGGGCGTCGATACCGGCGGCGCCGCCGAAGCCGAGGCTGAATGCACCGGCCACCGCCGACGCCACTTCGGCGACGGCACCGGCCGTGGCGCCGAGGCCGCCGCCGGCACCGCCGGCACCCCCGCCGCCGTTGAGGAGATGCAGTCCGTCGTTGTCGAGCTTCAGCGCGCTCTGGGTGAGATTGAGGCCGGCGATGCCGAGCGCCAGTCCCTGATTCGACATCGCCAGGGCCGCGTTCGAAATGCCGATCGCCACCGCGTTCGAGATCTGGACGCCAAGAAAGCTCGAGATCGAGACACCCGTCGCACAAGCGTTCGACATTCCCATGTACACGGTCGTAGCGCTGCCCATCGCGGTGTTGCGTGAGGCGCCGATGTAGGTGTTGGTGTTGGGGCCGAGAATGGTGTCGTTGCCCTGGAAGATCGTGCGAGCGAAATTGACGCCAGTGAAGTTGATGTCGCCGGCCGAGGCGAACTTGAAGACGCTCGCCTTCATGTTGATCGGGCCCGCGCTCTCGATAAACATGTTGCTGGTGGCCTTGACCTTCACGTCGAGGGCCTGCAGGAAGTACTCGGGGCCGGCGTTGAGGAAAGCGCGTTTCGAACTGAAGGTGTAGCTGCCGGTATTCCAGCATTGGCGCAGGCCGCCGGTGAACTCCTTGTAGTCGCCGTCGATGTTGTTTTGCAGGAGCCCGGTGACGTGGGCGAACTCGTCGCCCGTAACTTTGTCGCGGCGACCGCCGGTCACGGTATGGACCTCGCCGTCGGCCTCGACCGTCACCGACCGGCCGTGCCCGACGGTGAGCGAGTCGTGGTTCTTGACGCTGGCGCTGCGGTCGTGGCCGACGCTCGTCGACTGGTCGGCCTCGACCGACGTCGACATGTTCCGCTCGGCGTGCAGGTTGAGCGCTTCCGAGCCTTTCTTGTCCTCGAACTGGATCATGTTGGCGTTGCCCACCGCGCCGTTCTTGGTCGAGCGGGTGAGCCAGCCGCTTTGCGTCGCATGGTCGGGGAGCTTCCACGGCGGCGGGTTGTCGCCGTTGTAGACGCTGCCGGTGATGATCGGCTGGTCCGGGTCGCCCTCGAGGAAGTCGACGATGACCTCGTGCCCGACCCGGGGCGTGAAGATTGCGCCGAAGTTCTTGCCCGCCCAGGCCTGGGCGACGCGAACCATGCACGAGCTCTTGTCGTCGTTGCGACCCAGGCGGTCCCAGCGGAACTGGACGCGAACCCGCCCGAACCGGTCGGTGTGAATCTCGTCGCCCGCCGCGCCGACCACGGTGGCCGTCTGCGGGCCGCGTACGAACGGCTTGGCGGTCCGACGCTCCGGGCGGTACTGTTGAGAAGAGGGGATGGCGGTGAAGTCGCAGTGGAAGCCGGCGGCCGTGCCGATGCCGGTATCGAGGCTGCCGTTGTTGGCCTGGATGCTCACCTCGGTGATCAGGTACTCGGTGTTCTGGTCGTCGCGCGGGTGGCGCTGCAGCTTGAAGGTGAAGCCCGGGCGCATGCTCATCGAGTTTGTCGAGCCGCTGAAGACCTCGAAACGGGACTGCGTTTCGTCGCGCCGGTTCTCGAGATAGTGCAAGCCGTCATTGGTCTTGATGTAGCCGCCCGGATAGTCGAAGGTCTCGGCGTCGGAAAGGTTGTAGCCGCGCTGTCGCTCGCCCTCGACAAGCAGGTCGCCGCGCGGCGCCTTGAAGTCGAAGTCGGTCATCGCGAACTTGCCTGGCTGCACCGAGCGCGCCATCGACCAGCGGCTGACGACATCGAAGTCGGGCAATGCGCCGCCGCCGCCATCGACGAAGGGCAGCTCGTTCGCGTTCTCGGGCAGGGGATCGTGGACGCTGGTCGAATCGGTGAGCACCAGCTCGTGCTTGCCGTCAGTGTGTTCGAAGCGGTAGTAGATGCCCTCATGCTCGAGGAGCCGGCTCACGAAATTGAAGTCGCTTTCGCGGTATTGGACGCAGTACTCCCAAACCCTGTATTCGCGAAAGAGCTTGAAGTCCTGGAGCGCGATCGGGTGGTCGGCAAAGACCGTCTCGACGATCTCGCGCACTTTCTTGTCCTGGAAAATTCGGCAGTCCGTGGTTCGCGTCAGGAACCAGAGCCAGGGCCGCACGACGGCCTTGTAGCGGCTGAAGCGCCCGGCCGAGCCGCCCGCGGAAAAGCGTGAGACGAAGCCATGGAAGTGCCGCCGGCTGTCATCGCGCATCTCCATCTCGAACGTCACCGGCCGGCCGAGGATCAGGTCTGCGTCGATGTCGCGGCGGGGGCTCAGCAGCACCGCGTCGATCTCGGTCAGCGTGCTCAGGCCTTCGACGCAGGAGAAGGAGTCGAGGAGCAGTTCGTCGGCCTGAAACGCTTCGGTCTTGATGCGAAATGGCTGTGGCATGGCGAAGCTGTGGCCGGGCGGGTCGCGAAAACGATCATGTCACCGCGTCGGCGGCCGGCAAGCGACCAAAGTCATCGGTGCTTCGTTCGATTTCGCCGAGTACGTTCGACTCAGAACGAGTGGGTCATGCCGAGACCGAGGCGATTCTCCGGGTCGAACAGGCGGCGTTGTCGCGGCAAGCCCGGATAGGAAACGATCGTGGCGCCGCCGTAGGCCCAGGTTCTGTCGGAGCGGGTCTGGTGGTCGATGGCACCCCGCACGGCATGACCGCAGGCATCGGCGAAGCGGTCGAGAAAGTTCACACCGGCGCCATGCGCCAGCTGCGACAGGAGCATCGCGTCGCCGAAGCCGTCGTGGACGTCGCCCCACATCGACGTACGCCCTTGCATGGTGCCGTAGTCGGCGACTTGCGCGTTGCAGATTCCGGGGACGATCGACGGCGGTGGCAGCCAGTCGCTGGCAATGCCGCAGCCGTGCAGTTCAACGGCGGCTCCAGGCGTGCTCGGGGCGATAACGTCACGCAGGAACGCGAATACGCCCACGCTGTGTCTGTTGACCGGCATGTTGGACAAGAGCAAGCGGCCCGCAGTCCCGTGCGAGACGATTCGGGCCAGCGATGCCGGCATGCCTGAAGCCCGTCGGACCTGCGCCGCAAGCTCTGGAAATATTGTCGTCGTCTCGATGAAGAACACCCGGTCCGTGGCGCTCTCGGGCGGAACCATCGCCAGCCCCTCGGGCGGGCTCCTGCCGTCGACGATCCAGAGGACGGTCATGGCCTTCAGTCGAAGGCGTAGGAGAAGTCGCCTCCCTCCACGCCGAGGCCGACGCGGCGGATCGCCTTGCCCTCGGAGAGACGCGTCAGGTACTCGCGGCTGATCTTCGGCAGCACGGTGTTGGTGAGGATGGCGTCGATCACCCGGCCGCCGCTCTCCACCTCGTTGCAGCGGCCCAGCACGAGCTGCACCACGTCGTCGCCGTAAGTGAAGGGCACGCCATGGTTGGCCCAAACGCGCTTCTGGATGCGGCCGAGCTGCAGGCGAATGATCGAGCGCAGCATTTCCTCGCTGAGCGGGTAGTACGGGATGACGACGAGCCGGCCGAGCAGCGCGGCCGGGAAGATCTTCAGTAGCGGCTCACGCAGCGCCTTGGCCACGCCTTCGGGCTCGGGCAGCAGCTCCGGGTCCTTGCACAGGTTCATGATCAGCTCGCTGCCGGCATTGCTGGTCAGCAGGATCACGGTGTTGCGGAAGTCGATGAGGCGGCCTTCGCCGTCTTCCATGCGGCCCTTGTCGAAGACCTGGAAGAAGAGCTCGTGCACGTCGGGGTGGGCCTTCTCCACCTCGTCGAGCAGCACCACGCTGTAGGGCCGCCGGCGCACCGCCTCGGTCAGCACACCGCCTTCGCCGTAGCCGACGTAGCCCGGCGGCGCGCCCTTCAAGGTCGACACGGTGTGCGCCTCCTGGAACTCGCTCATGTTGATGGTGATGATGTTCTGCTCGCCGCCGTAGAGCGACTCGGCGAGGGCCAGCGCCGTCTCGGTCTTGCCGACGCCCGAGGTGCCGCAGAGCATGAACACGCCGATCGGCTTGTTCGGGCTGTCGAGCTTGGCGCGCGAGGTCTGGATGCGGCTGGCGATCATGTCGAGCGCGTGCTTCTGGCCGATGACGCGCTGGTTCAGCGTGTCGGCGAGCTTCAGCACCGTCTCGATCTCGTTCTTGACCATCCGGCCGACGGGAATGCCGGTCCAGTCCTGGACGACGCTGCCGACCGCGAACTCGTCGACCGTCGGCAGCACCAGGGGCGTGTCGCCCTGCAGGCCGGCGAGGCTCTTCTGCCTGGCATGCAGCTCGTCGAGCAGGGCAGAGCGTTCCTCGGCACCGACGGGTTGCTCCGCCGGCGGAACATCCGCAGGCACAGGCGCATCGGCGGCCGGCGACGCTTCGACGGCCTTGAAGCCGCGCCGCAGCAGCGCCCGTATCTCGAGCATGCGGTCGACGAGCTTCTTTTCCTCGTCGTAGCGCACCTGCAGATCGCTCTCCCGCTGCCGCGCTTCGGCGAGCTCGGCGACCACGCGGTCCTTGCGGCCGCCGACGTCGATGCCGACGTTGGCTTCGCGATCGATGATCTCGTGCTCGGTCGTCAGCGCCTCGATCCGGTGCTGCACGTCCTCGAGCTCGGGCGGCGTGGCATGCTGGCTCACGGCGACGCGGGCGCAGGCGGTGTCGAGCACGCTCACCGCCTTGTCGGGCAGCTGGCGCGCCGGGATGTAGCGGTGCGAGAGCTTGACCGCCGCCTCGATCGCTTCGTCGAGCAGCTGAACGCGGTGGTGCTTCTCGAGCACCGAAGCCACGCCGCGCAGCATCAGTACCGCCTTCTCCTCGCTCGGCTCGGCGACCTGGATCACCTGGAAGCGCCGCGTCAGTGCCGGGTCCTTCTCGAAGTACTTCTTGTACTCGGCCCAGGTGGTGGCGGCGATGGTGCGCAGCTTGCCGCGGGCGAGCGCCGGCTTGAGGAGGTTGGCCGCATCGCCGGTGCCGGCCGCGCCGCCGGCGCCGATCAGGGTGTGCGCCTCGTCGATGAACAGGATGATCGGCTTGGCCGACGACTGCACCTCGTCGATCACCTGGCGCAGGCGGTTCTCGAACTCGCCCTTCATGCTGGCGCCGGCCTGCAAGAGGCCGATGTCGAGCACGTGCAACGACACTTCCTTCAGCTGCGGCGGCACGTCGCCACGCGCGAGCCGGAGCGCGAAGCCTTCCACCACCGCCGTCTTGCCGACGCCGGCCTCGCCGGTGAGGATCGGGTTGTTCTGGCGCCGCCGCATCAGGATGTCGATGATCTGGCGGATCTCTTCGTCGCGGCCGGCGACCGGGTCGAGCTCGCCTTTCCTGGCGCGCTCGGTCAGGTCGATGGCGAAGCGCTTGAGCGCCTCCTGCTTGCCCATCGCCGCCGGCGCGATCGCGTTGCTGGCTTCGCCGGGCGCGGCGCCGCCTTCGGTCGCCGGCTGGTGGTCTTCGGGCGAGCCGGCCATCAGCGCGGCGAAATTCTCGGTCAGCTCGTCGAGGCGGATACGCTCGAACTGCTTCGAGATGGAGAGCAGCGCGTTGCGCAGCGAGTTCGTCTTCATCAGGCCGATGACGAGGTAGCCGGTCCGCACCCGGTCATCGCCGAACATGAGCGAGCCGAAGACCCAGCCGCGCTCGACGGCGTTCTCGACGTAGCTCGACAGGTCGGTCACCGACGAGGCGCCGCGCGGCAGGCGGTCGAGCGACTGCTGCAGGTCGGCGGCGAGGATCGAGGCGTCCATGCCGGCATGCTTGACGATGCGGTGCAGGTCGCTGTCCTGCGTCTGCAGCAACTGGGCGAACCAGTGCTGCAGCTCGACGTACGGATTGCCCCGCAGCTTGCAGAACACCGTCGCTCCCTCGATGGCCTTGTAAGCCAGCGGATTGAGCTTGCCGAACAGGGCGGCGCGGCTGATTTCGGTCATGGCTGCTCTTTCGTCAGTGTGTCGTCAATGGGACGGGTCGGCGACGGACTCGGGCCGGAGCACGAGATCGTCGCGGTCGTGCGCGATGCCATGGCGGCTCGCGCCGCCGAGCCAGGTGCTCAAGCCCAGCCGGGTCGGTGCTTCGCCGCGCAGCCGCGCCCGCGGCACGTCGTCGGCCTTGAGGCTCACCCGCAGGTCCCAGCGCCGGCTCAAGCCCGCGAACTGGCGCACCGTGTCGCGCACCGCGGCGAGGGCGGTGCCGCCGGGTAGAAAGGCCTCGAACTGGGACCGATCGAGGGGGCCGACGTGGATGCGGAACTTGTACTGCCGGTCCCACACCTTGGAGCCGGCGACGGCGCTGCGCCCGAGCTGCGCGCTCGGCTCCGCCGCGTGGCCGAGGCCCAGACGCGTGCGGTCCTGCGGTCGCAGCCGCATCCAGTGGCCGACGAAGGACTCGACACGGACGGGCACCCGCAAGTAGGCGCGCAACAGGTTCTCCAGCCCTTCGCCGTTCTTGACGCCGCGCGACAGCGTGCCGGCATGGAAGCGCTTGGCGGCATCGGGCACGGCATCGCGGTGGCGCAGGGCGGGCGGCGCGATGCCGATCAGCGCCCCCAGCCACTTGGCGAACTGGTCGTCGTCGGGCCGGTCGGCATGGACGGCGGGCTGCGCTTCGGCCCAAGCCCGGTAGAAGAGTGTGAGCAGCCGGTGGTGAAAGATGTCGGCGAAGCGGGCCAGGCTCGCATCGGCGTGATGGCGTTCGCGCTCGCGCGTGTACTCGGTCAGGTGCAGCGGCAGGGGACCTTGGGGCCCGAACAGGCCGAGGAAGCGCACGCCGAGCCGCGGCGGCGCATGACGCTGTGCAGCGAACGACATGATCGAGGCCGGCGCGAAGTCGAGCTCGGCATCCTGGCCGAGCCGCACCGGCTCGAGCGCCGGCCGCAGGGCCCGACCCATGCGCGGCGCGCCGGGGGTGAGCGCGTCGATGCGGCGCAGGGTGTCGAAGAAGTCGTGCGCGTGCGGCGCGGCCGACAGCCTCTCGAACAGGGCGCCGAGACCCGGGCCCGGAACGCCGCCACGTGTCGCACTCACAGCAGCGCCTGGTCGCCGGCGCGCACCGGCCAGCGCATGACCTCGCCGCGGGTGTTCGTGCGCAGCACCGTTTCGGTGAAGGTGTTGAGCGCCGCGTGGCGGGCGAAGAAACGCTCGAGCACGCAGCCGAGGAGGAACGGGCTGGCGCCCTGGAAGGCGAGGTCGTCGACCTGCGCCGCGATCTCGATGCCGGTGCCGAACGTGAGCGGCCCGGGGAAGGGCAGCCGGCGCACGACCTGGCGCGCGCTCACGCTCTGCACGCCCTCGACCTGCCGCTCCCAGGCCGCGTCCTGGGTCGGCCCGTACAGCGACAGGATGCTGCGCAGCGCGGCGGCAGCGCGCACCGGGTCTTCGCCGGCGAACGAGAGGTAGTTGAGCGACAGGTGGCTGACGAGCGACCAGCCGATGTCGCCGCGCGGCTGGCGGATGTGCGGCCGC
>JAYTYH010000253.1:0-3835 GCA_043742485.1 Rhizobacter sp. | reverse complement strand
ATCGTCTCGCGTCAGATGAACCCGAAGCCGGGCTGACCTCGCCCACCTGAACTGCCTGGGTTCAGGAATGCGGTTCACGGTGCGCGCCGGACACCTTTTCCTCCTTGCTGTACCGCCATGCGCTACTGGTTGATGAAGAGCGAACCGGGCGAGTGCTCGGTCGACGACGTTGCCGCCGCGGCCAAGAAAACGGTGCCCTGGATCGGCGTACGCAACTTTCAGTCGCGCAACTTCATGAAAAACGACATGGCCGTCGGCGACGGCGTGCTCTTCTATCACTCGTCGTGCCCCGAGCCGGGCATCGCCGGCCTCGCCGAGGTGGCGTCGAAAGCTTACCCCGACGTGACCCAGTTCGATCCGAAGAGCCACTACTTCGACGCCAAATCCAGGCCGGAAGCGCCGCGCTGGTCGAACGTCGATGTGAAGCTGGTGGAGAAAACGAAACTGTTGTCGCTCGCCGAGATGCGAACGCTGCCGTCACTGGCGTCGATGCGTGTCTTGCAGCGCGGCAATCGGCTCTCGATCACGCCGGTGAGCGACGACGAGTGGAGCGAGGTCACGCGCCTGCTCGCTGCCGCGCACTGACGCGGGCAGGCCCGTGCCTGGCACGCCTCTCGCATAGACGAACTCGTCATGGGCATCGCCAGCTACATCCGTGAGATCGGCCGCGGCCGCGAAGGCGCCCGGTCGCTCGAGCGCCCGCAAGCGCACGATCTGATGAGCCAGGTGCTCGACGGCCGCGTCACCGACGTCGAGGTCGGTGCCTTTGCGCTGGCGATGCGCATCAAGGGCGAGTCGGTCGCCGAGCTGTCGGGCTTTCTCGATGCCGTTCACGCGCGCTGCATCCCGATCGGAGCGGCCGGGCCGTCGGTCGTGCTGCCGTCGTACAACGGCTCGCGCCGCCTGCCGAACCTCACCGCGCTGCTGGCCATGCTGCTCGCCCACGAAGGCGTTCACGTGCTCGTGCACGGTCCGGCCCGCGACGTCGCCCGCGTGACCACCGCCGAGATCTTCCACGACCTCGGCCTGACCTGCGCCGAGAACGCCGGCGACATCGAGGCCGCCTGGGCCCGGCGCGAACCCGCGTTCATCCGCACCGAAGTGCTGTGCCCGCCGCTGGCGCGTCTGCTCGCCGTGCGCGCCGTCGTCGGCCTGCGCAATTCGGGCCACACCATCGCCAAGCTGCTTCCGGCCTTGCAAGGTAACCCGGCGATCCGCGTCGTCAACTACACACATCCGGAATACGGCGTGCTGCTGGCCGACTTTCTTGCCGTCACCCATGCCGACGCCATGCTCATGCGCGGCACCGAGGGTGAGCCGGTCGCCGATGCCCGCCGGCTGCAGAAGCTCGACGTCTTCATCGGCGGCCAGGCCCGACCCGATCTCTCGGTGCCGGCGCACGGCGGAGTCCTGACCGAAATGCCCGTGCTGCCGAGAGGCAACGACGCGCCGACAACCGCGAGCACGATCCAGGCTGTCGTCAGCGGCGCCATGCCAGCGCCGCGCGCGATCACCACACAAGTCGACACGCTGCTGGCCGCCCTGGCGGTCCTGCGGGAGCCGAGGCCGTCGATCGAAGCTTCGGCGGTGGCGGTCGCAGGGCGATGATCCCGCGCCATCGCCGAGCGGCCTGCTGGGCACGCCTCGCGGCCTCCCACCTTCCATGACAGCCATCGACCGCGTCGGCGTCCTGCATTGCTCCCGCGATACGTCAATGATGTTGAGGGTCGTGCGGGTGATGGCGACGGCAATCGTGTTCGCAATGCTCGCCGGTTGTGCACCGCGCTTCGAGCCCGGCAGCGCCAACGCCGGACCGCGACTGCGCATGCAAAGCTCGGCACTCGCGCCCGGCAGCGGCGGTGACCTCGTCTCTGCCACATCGCTGGCGTCCGGCGATATCCTGCTCAGCTCGGCGTCCACGCTGCAGTCTGTGGACATCCAGTTGGCGACGCTGGCGCCAGTCAGCCACGCCCTCGTCGATCTCGGCGACGGCCTGATCGCCGAGGCCGTGGGCACCGGCGTGCGCTTCTTCTGCTCGCAGTTCGTGCTGAAGGCCTGGGCCCGGGCAGGCGCGCCACTGAGCGACGCCGACCCGCGCTGGGTCAACCCGGCCGACCTGCTGCTCATGCGCGGAGCCGAAGTCGGCACGCTTGCCGAGGCGCGGCCGCTGGGCTGCGTCGGCCACCTAACGTACACGGCGCCGCCGATCGCGCCGGCCGACGCCCTCTGAGCCCGGCCGAACGCTTCGACGCCGTCGTCGTCGGCGCTGGCGCCGCCGGTCTGTTCTGCGCGGCCCAGGCCGGCCAGCTTGGCTTGCGGGTGCTGCTCGTCGACCACTTCGAGCGCGTCGCCGAGAAGATCCGCATTTCGGGTGGCGGCCGCTGCAACTTCACCAATCGCGATATCGACACGCGCGCACCCGAGCGCCACTTCGTCAGCGACAACCCGCACTTCTGCCGTTCGGCGCTGTCGCGCTACACGCCGGCCGACTTCGTTGCCCTGGTCGAGAAACACGGCATCGGCTGGCACGAGAAGCACAAAGGCCAGCTGTTCTGCAACGACTCCAGCGCCCGCATCATCGACATGCTGCTGGCGGAATGCGCGGATGGCGGCGTCAGCCACTGGCAACCCTGCGGCGCTGGCGAGGTCACGCACGATGGCGCCATGTTCCGACTCGCGACAACGCGCGGCGCGGTGATGGCGCCGAAGCTCGTTGTCGCCACCGGCGGCCTGTCGATCCCGAAGATCGGCGCCAGCGACTGGGGCTACCGGGTCGCGCGCCAGTTCGGCCACGGCATCGTCGAAACGCGGCCGGCGCTCGTGCCGCTAGTGTGCGCGGGCGCACGGTGGCAGCGCTTCGAGGCTCTCGCCGGCCTGTCGCTGCCGGTGCGGGTGGCCACGTCGGGCGGCGCGGCCAGCGCGAACTTCGACGAAGACCTTTTGTTCACGCATCGCGGCCTCAGTGGTCCTGCGGCGCTGCAGATCTCGACGTATTGGCACGCCGGCGGGTCGCTGATGCTCGACCTGGCACCGCACGTCGATCTCGAGGCCGCGCTGCGGGCCTCAAAGACCACTGGCCGCCGGCTCTTCGCGGTGCTGACCGAGCAGTTGCCTCGTCGCCTCGTCGAGGCCTGGCTGGCAGCCACTCCCGAGCTCGCCGAGCGCCGCGTCGCCGACTGTCGCGATCGCGACCTTGTCGCTCTTGCGGCCGGGCTCAAGGGCTGGACGGTGACGCCGGCCGCGACCGAGGGTTACCGCAAGGCCGAGGTCACCGTCGGCGGCGTCGACACGCGCGAGCTCGATTCACGAAGCTGCGAGAGCAAGCGGCTGCCCGGGCTGCATTTCATCGGCGAAGTCGTCGACGTCACCGGCTGGCTCGGTGGCTACAACTTCCAATGGGCCTGGGCCAGCGCGGTTGCGTGCGCGACCGCGCTCCGCGCCGATTGCGATGGCTCCGGGGGCGGGCTATAATCGTCGGCTGTATAGACCTGCCAAGCCAGGTCGCCATGCAAGCCATACCAGCACAGACATATGACCACGATTCGAGTCAAGGAAAACGAGCCGTTCGACGTTGCTCTTCGCCGCTTCAAGCGCACGATCGAAAAGCTCGGCCTGCTCACCGACCTGCGCGCCCGCGAGTTTTACGAAAAGCCCACCGCCGAGCGCAAGCGCAAGAAGGCGGCCGCGGTCAAGCGCCACTTCAAGCGCGTCCGCAGCATGCAGCTACCCAAAAAACTGTTCTGAGCCGGCCCCTCGCCCGCTTCTCGAAGCCCGCCGATCGCGGGCTTCGGCACTTCTAAGCCTTTGATTTCGAGCCAGCTGTCGTCGAGACGGA
>JAYTYH010000252.1:0-1983 GCA_043742485.1 Rhizobacter sp. | reverse complement strand
ACGCTGGTCGCGCTGACCATGCCGCAGGTGTTCGGCGGCGCCATCGTCACCGAGCAGATCTTCCGCGTGCCGGGCATCGGTTCGCTGCTCATCGACGCGATCCTGCGCAACGATACGCCGGTGATCATGTCGCTGACCTTCGTGCTCTCGTGTCTCGTCATCCTCTTCAACCTGATCGCCGATCTGCTCTATGGCTGGCTCGACCCCCGCATCAGCTACCGCTAGCGCCACCGGCACCGCGGCGGCCGTGGCGCGCAGGCGCGGCGTCTCGCCGGGGGCCGAGGCGTGGCGGCGCTTTCGCCGGCACAAGCTGGCCGTCGCCGGGCTGATCGTCCTCGTCGTCATGATCGCGATGGTCGCCCTCGGGCCGCTCGTCTGGAAGGTCTCGATCAACGAGATCGACTTCGGCGCCCGCCTGAAGACGCCGACGCTCGCTCATCCCTTCGGCACCGACGACCTCGGCCAGGATGTCTTTGCACGCATGCTCTACGGCGGCCGCATCTCGCTCTCGGTGGGTCTCGCGGCGATGCTGATGGCGATGTTCGTCGGCGTCACGATCGGCGCCATTGCCGGCATCTCGCGCGGCGCCGTCGATGCGGCGCTGATGTGGCTGACCGACCTCTTCCTCTCGCTGCCGCAACTGCCCCTGCTGCTGATCCTGATCTACCTGTTCCGCGAGAAGCTGAAGCAGACCTTCGGGCCCGAGGTCGGCGTCTTCATCCTCATCGTGCTGGTGATCGGCGGCTTTCGCTGGATGCCGGTGGCGCGGCTGGTACGGGCGCAGTTCTTCTCATTGCGCGAGAAGGAGTTCGTGGAAGCGGCGCGCGCGCTCGGCGCTTCGGTGCCGCGACAGGTGGTGCGCCACATCCTGCCCAATTCGCTCGGGCCGGTGATCGTCGCCGGCACCATCGACGTCGCCGCCGCGATCATCGCCGAGTCGACCCTCTCCTTCCTGGGCCTCGGCTTTCCGCCCGACATCCCGACCTGGGGTCGCATCCTCTTCGACAGCAAGGAATACCTCGACATCGCGCCGCACTGGGCGCTCTTTCCCGGCACCGCGATCTTTCTCGCCGTGCTCTGCATCAACTTCGTCGGCGACGGCCTGCGCGACGCGCTCGACCCGCGCAGGGTACTTTGATGGCGGCGCCGCTGCAGCCGATGCTGGTGACTTCGCCCTCGCGCGCGAAGGGCAGACGGCAGGACCCCGCCCCGGAGCCCGCGCTGCTCGAGATCAAGGGGCTCAAGACGCACTTCAAGACCGACGACGGCTGGCTGCATGCGGTCGACGGCGTCGATATCGCCATCGATCGCGGACAGACGGTGTGCGTGGTCGGCGAGTCGGGCTGCGGCAAGACGGTGACGGCGATGACGGTGCTCAAGCTGTTGCCGATGCCGCCGGGCAAGATCGTCAGCGGCCAGGTGCTCTGGCGCGGCCGCGACCTGGTGCAGGCCAGCGTCGAAGAGATGCGGCGCATCCGCGCCAAGGAAATCGCCATCGTCTTTCAGGAGCCGATGACCTCGCTCAACCCGGTCTACTCGGTCGGCGAGCAGATCGCCGAGTCGGTGCGACTGCACGAGGGCCTGAGCCGCAAGGCAGCGCGCGCGCGCGCGGTCGAGATGCTGGCGCTGGTGCGTATCCCGACACCGGAGCGACGCGTCAACGACTATCCGCACCAGTTCTCGGGTGGCATGCGACAGCGCGTCATGATCGCCATCGCGCTCGCGTGCAGTCCGAAGCTGCTCATCGCCGACGAGCCGACCACCGCCCTCGACGTCACCATCCAGGCGCAGATCCTCGACCTGCTCTCCGAGCTGAAGGAGCGGCTCGGCATGGCCATCATGCTCATCACGCATGCGATGGGCGTCGTCGCCGAGGTGGCGCAGCGCGTCGTCGTCATGTACGCCGGGCAGGTCGTCGAGGAGGCGAGCGTCGAGGAGCTGTTCGCGCATCCACGCCATCCGTATACGCAGGGCCTCATCCGC
>JAYTYH010000251.1:0-1675 GCA_043742485.1 Rhizobacter sp. | reverse complement strand
TGTACCGGCCGCCGGCCAGGTCATGCACGATCGGCTGATGCAGCTGCGGCACGGGGCCGACGGCCTCGTCAACCAAGACACCTAGCCGGCCCGCCAGCGCGATGTCGAGCAGGCGCCCTGTCTTGGACTGCCGAAAGCTCAAGACGCGCTCCTGGCCTTTCCTGCGCACGTTGGCCGGCGTCCATGCCAGAACGTCGATCTCGGGCCGCTGCAGCGTGCGATAGACCAACTCCATCATCAGCCGCACCGACCGACCGGCCGCGGCGAAGGTGGCCAAGTATTCGGCGTTCGTGACGTAGCGCTCTCGCTTCGTCTCTGGGTTGCGACGAATGCCGCTGGCGCGCATGCAAGGATTGATTTTCAGTCCGGCGTTGTGCAGCGGTGAGCGCAGCATCCAGCTCATGCACGACGACAGCGCCGCCTTCTCGCGGTTGGCGCTGACGCCGCGGCCGGCCTTCAGTCCAATCTCGAGATACTCGTTCACGTGGTGCGGCTCGATCCCGGGCGGCTGCATGCTGCCGAAAAATGCCTTGAGCGGTGGCAAATAGGCGAGGTAATCGTCGTGCGTGCGCTGGCTCAAAGTGCCGACGCGCACCCTGGCAACGCAGTCGGCGAGGAACTGGTCTAGATACCAGCCCATGAGTCCGTAGGTGCCGGTGGCGTCGTTGTAATGGTCGCCGCGCTTCTTCGCGATGGCGAGATCTTTGCCGAGCGGCTCCCAGCGGCCGTCGTCGCGATGGGCGTAGTAGAAGGTGCCGCGCCGACAGTAGACCCGCTCGGGCAGGCCCAGACTATCGTCCTTGCGCTTTCGCCCCATGCCGGCCCCCTTCGATGAGCTTCATCAGCGCGGCTCGATCCGGCTGCCCGGCTCCATTCTGCGACACCAGACCCAGCCGCCCGGCGCCGGCTACCCGCTCGAGCTCGGAGCGCATGAGCAGCGGCCGCCCGTTCGGCTTCGCGGTGACGTGGTAGCCGGAGCGCTTCAGGTAGCGGATCTGCGCGGCGGGCTGCTCGAGCGGCTCGCACAAGGCGGCGAGCTCGTCGTCGGACAGCCAGGGCAGGCTCACGCTGTCTCGCTCCCTGCTGCCCGCTCGTGGATTTCAGGCCGGTCGCACGATGCATTGATGAGGTCGCAGAGGTAGCCAATCTTCTCCATCGTGCGGCCGCCGTCGTGGGCGATGGCGTCGGTTCTCGCTTCGTCTGGAATGAAGCCGCCGAACGACAGCATCCCGGCGAGGTCTAGCGTCAGCAACTTCATGTCTCGCTCCCTGCTGCCGGGGGAGCTGTCAAGGATTCCTTGACAACTGGCTGCCCGGCTTCTGCTAGTGCTGCGCGGAATATGGCGTCGATGGCGCGAAGCACTGCGGCGACATCCACGCTCGTTCCATCGCGGGGCAGTTCAAGCACGGCCAATCGCAATGGCTCGCGCAATGCCCACTGCACATCGCCGCGTGTTTCGCCCCCCTGTGCCTCGTCCTCGGGGCCTTTGACTTCTTCGCGCAGCCGGTAAAGCTCGGCCCAATGATCGGCGTCCATCGGGGCGCTCGGCTGTGCGGCCAGCTTGGGCTCGGCGCTCGGCTGTGCGGTGCTGGCGAGGGCGGCGGCAATGTCTCGGCGGCACTCGTCAAGCATGTCCCCGGTCGCGCCTGCGTCGCCGTCGGCCCAATCGAGCCCA
>JAYTYH010000250.1:0-6049 GCA_043742485.1 Rhizobacter sp. | reverse complement strand
GATGCGCCGCATGCCGTGCTCGTGGGTTCGCAGAGCTTCTGGGAGGGCGTCGACGTGCCGGGCGAGGCGCTGCAGTGCGTCGTCATCGACAAGCTCCCGTTCCCGCCGCCCAACGACCCGCTCGTCGAGGCCCGCGTCAAGAAGCTGGAAAGCGAGGGCCGCAACGCCTTCGCCGAATACTTCGTCGCCGAAGCGGCGGTGTCGCTCAAGCAGGGCGCCGGGCGGCTCATTCGCAACGAGACCGACCGCGGCCTGCTCGTCGTCTGCGACTCGCGCATGGCGACGATGAACTACGGCCGCCGGCTGTTCGCTGCGCTACCGCCGATGGGGCGGATCGACGACGAAGACGAGGCGATTGCCTGGCTGCGCGAGCTTGCGGGTGCCTCTGCGGCCGCCGGAGCGGCCAGCCTCGACTTCAGCTTCTGAGGGCTGCTCGCGGAGCCGCTACCAGAGCTGCCACCATGGTGTCTTGCGACCGGCAGTGCCGTCGCCGCCGACGCTCGAATTCGGGAAGTTCGTCTTCAGCACGCGGGTGGCGTCGTCGCGCAGTTGCGTCAGGCCGAGGCGGTCGTAGCTCTGCGCCATGATGACCAGCGCCTCCTCGCTCGAAGGCGATTGCTGGAATTCCTGGATCGCCTGCTGCGCCCGATTCGCGGCCGCCACGTACGCACCGCGCCTGTAGTAGTAGCGGGCCACGTGCACTTCGTAAGCCGCCAGTGAATTGACGATGTAGTTCATGCGCTGGCGCGCGTCTTCGGCGTAGGCCGACTGCGGGAACTGCTCGGTGAGCTGCCGGAACGACTGATAGGCGTCGCGCGAGGCCTGCTGGTCACGCTCGGAGAGGTCCTGGTTGGTGAAGCTGCCGAGGAGGCCGAGGTTCTCGTTGAAGTTGACGAGGCCTTGCAGGTAGAGCGCGTAGTCCAGCGCCGGGCTGGTCGGGTGCAGCTTGACGAAGCGCTCAAGCGTCGACAGCGCCTGCGCCTTTTCGCCTGTCTTCCATAGCAGGAAAGCCCTTTCGATCTGCGCTTGCTGCGCCAGCACGGAGCCAGCAGCGCGGCCTTCGAGTCGTTCATAGAGCTTGGTCGCCTTCTCGTAGTTGCCGGCAGCGGCTTCTTCCTTGGCTTCGGTGTAAAGCCGTTCCGGCGACCAGCGTGTGGTTTCGTCGCGCGGTGTCGTGTCGCAGCCGGCGATGCCCGCTGCGGCCACGCAGATAGAAGACACTGCGAGCCAGAAACGCCAGGAAGAAGGAATCGGATTCATGCGGGACACAAGGTGCGGCGAGGTACCGGAACGGCACCGCGCAGGATGCAGGCGGGGCTGAATCTTATATGGTCGAAACACCCCGTACCGACGCCGACCCGGCGCTATCCACAGAGCCTTGCAGCAACGACGAAGCCGACGACGACGGCCCGGAGATCCGCACCGCCGTCGTCGACGGCAACGCGCATGGCGAGCGACTCGACAAGGTTGTCGTCGCGCTGGTGCCCGAGTTCTCTCGCAGCCATCTGCAGCAGCTGATCAAGGGTGGCTGGGCGCGACTCGACGACGTCGCGCAGACCAGCCCGGCGCAACGCGTGCGCGTCGGCCAGCGCCTCGCCGTGACCTTGCAACCCACGGCCGAGAGCCGCGCCTACCGGGGCGAATCGCTGCCGCTCGACATCGTCTACGAAGACAACTCCATCCTCGTCATCGACAAGGCGGCCGGCATGGTCGTGCATCCGGCGGCAGGCAACTGGTCGGGCACCGTGCTCAATGGCCTGCTCGGTCGCGACCCGGCGGCGGCGGCGCTGCCGCGCGCCGGCATCGTCCACCGCCTCGACAAAGACACGACCGGCCTCATGGTCGTCGGCCGCACGCTGGCCGCGGTCACGTCACTGGTCCGCGCCATCGCTGCCCGCGACGTGCAGCGCCGCTATCTGGCCATCGCCCACGGCACCCCCGCGACCGAGCGCATGACGATCGAAGCGCCGATCGGTCGCGACCCGAAGCTGCGCACACGGATGGCGATCGTCGGCTCGGGCAAGCCGGCGCGAACCGACATTGAGCTGGTGGCCGCGGCCGATGGCTACGCACTGCTGCGCTGCACGCTGCACACCGGCCGCACGCACCAGATCCGCGTCCATCTGGCGTCACGGGGCTTGCGGCTGGTCGCCGATCGCCTCTATGGCGGCGCGCCGGCGCTCGGCATGGAGCGGCAGGCGCTGCATGCGGCCCGGCTCGCCTTCGCGCATCCGGCGACCGGTGCGATGCTCGATTTCAGGTCGACGCCGCCGGCTGATTTCTCGGCGGCCTGGGGACAGATCACGGCCGTCGCTCCCGAGTAGCGGCGCCCGCGGGCCCGGACCAGGCCGTCTGGCTACAATGATGCATTCCCTTTCGGTGGGAACCCCACGGCGGGGCGACGCGGCGGCCAACGCCCCGCCCCGGCCTTCGAAGAGACCACCGAGACGTGACCGCACTCGAGAGTGCACCCAGATCCGCGCCGCGACCATCGGCGCACCCGCCGCGTCCACGACGTGACGATTGCCGCGACACGAAGTGGCCGAGGACTTTCACGACGACATGAAAACCATGGATGCGAAGCGCGTCCTCGAGACCGCGCTCATCTGCTCTGCGCAACCGATGCGCGTGCGGGACATGGCCGCGCTGTTCGCGGGCGAGGTCGGCGTCGACAGTCTGCGCGGCCTGCTCGACGAGCTTGGCCGTGACTGCGCAGGTCGCGGCATCGAGCTGGTCGCGGTCGCGAGCGGCTGGCGCTACCAGAGCCGTGCCGAGATGGCGACCTACCTGGCGCGGCTCGAGCCCGAGCGCCTGCCCAGATATTCCCGGGCGTTGCTCGAGACGCTGGCCATCGTCGCCAATCGCCAGCCCGTGACCCGCGGCGACATCGAGGACATCCGCGGCGTGGCCGTGGCGAGCTCGACGGTGAAGCAGCTCGAAGACCGCGGCTGGGTCGAGGCGATCGGCTACCGCGAAGCACCCGGCCGGCCCGCCTTGCTGGCGACGACTCGGCAATTCCTCGACGACCTCGGCCTGGCCAGCCTCGAGCAACTGCCGACGTTGATTGGCGCCGATGGCGTGCCCACCGCCGAAGCCCACGCAGCTGCCGCCCCGACATCGCAAACGACGCTCTCCTTTCCCGAAACCGCGGCCGATCGGCCGCCTGCCGACGTGGCCGACCTGGAACCGCACGCATGAACGACAACACTGAATCCGCGCCGCCGACGGCTGGCGATCACCACGGCGAGGGCGAGCCTGAGACCCGGTCCGACAACGCGGCTCCCGCATCGACCCTGTCCGGCGGCGAGAGCGGCAGCGGCAGCCCCGGTAGCGACGAAGGCCAGGGCCAGGGCCAGGGCCAGGGCAGCGACGGTGCAGGCGGCGAAGGCCGCAGCGACCGCAGCCGGCGCCGCAGCCGTCGTGATCGCCGCCGTGGCGAGCGCACCGACGAGGCCGGCCCGGATCGGGCAATGCAGGCCTTGCCGCCCGACTTCGAAGGCCCGCTGCCGCGCCACATGCACCGGCCACCCGCACCCGAGGCCGGCGCGGTGTTCGAACATGTCCTCTCCGGCGTGTTCGATACCGAGTCGGAGCCCGAAGCCGCTGTCGAGCCGGACGAGCCCAACAAGCGCATCCTCGCCCCGGAGCCCGATGCGCCCAAGCTGCACAAGGTGCTGGCCCAGGCCGGCGTCGGTTCGCGCCGCGACATGGAAGAGCTGATCGCCGACGGCAAGATCACCGTCAACGGCGAGCCGGCGCACGTCGGCCAGCGGATCTCCTTCGGCGACCGCATCGAAGTCAACGGCAAGCCGGTGCGGCTGCGCATCGTGCCGCCGCCGGCGCGGATCATCGCGTACCACAAGCCTGCCGGCGAGATCGTCACCCACGACGATCCGCAGGCCCGGCCGACGGTGTTCCGACGCCTGCCGCGCCTGCAACAAGGCAAGTGGCAGTCGGTCGGCCGGCTCGACATCAACACCGAAGGGCTGTTGCTGTTCACCAACTCGGGCGGCCTCGCCAACCAGCTCATGCATCCGCGCTTCGGTGTCGAGCGCGAGTACGCGGTGCGCGTCATGGGCACCCTCGAAAACGATGCCCGCGCCAAGCTGCTCGAGGGCGTGGAGATCGAAGGCCAGCGGGCCGCCTTCAAGTCGATCGCCAATGGCGGCGGCGAAGGATTGAACACCTGGTATCGCGTCGTCATCACCGAAGGCCGCAACCGCGAGGTGAGGAAACTGTTCGAGGCTGTCGACCTCACTGTCAGCCGGCTCATTCGCATCCGCTACGGCACCGTCGTGCTGCCGCACGGACTCAAGCGCGGCGTCTGGGTCGACCTCGACGATGCCGACGTGCGCTCGATTCGCCGGCTTGCCGCCGGAACGCCGGCGGAGCGCGAAGACCGTGCCGACGAAAGTCGTGACAGCGGACGCGGCAATGCGCGAGAAAACGGCCGCGACAACGGTCCGAAGCGGCGTGACGATCGCGGCCCGCGCAACGCGCGCCCCAACGAACGTCAGCGGCCGCAGCCGCAGCCGAACGCGCAATCTGGCGGGCAGTTCAATTTGCAGCAGAACAACCCGCAATCGAGCCAGGCACGTCCCGACGACGGCGGCGAGGCAGCCCGTCGTGCCGACGCCGACCGGGAGCCGCGCGACCACGACGACGACGACGATTTCGCCCGCGACCCGGGCTCGATTCCGAATCCGTTGCAGCAGACCTTCGATCACCGCTTCGTTCAGGGCCGCCGCATCGGCCCGAACAGTGGCTTCGGCGCCGGCGGCAGCGCCCAGCGCCCCAACAATGAGCCTCGCGGCAACGGTCCCAAGCAGCCCGATCCGCTGCAGACCTCGGTCGGCTACATCGGCGCCGACGCCTTCCATCGCAAGAACCGCGGCGGTGGTGGCGGTGGTGGTGGTAACCGCGGCGGTGGCGGGGGTCGAGGTGGCTACGGCGGTGGTGGCTACAGCGGCAACACAGGGGGCGGTGGCGGATCCGGTGGCGGCGGAGGCGGAGGCGGTAGCGGCGGAGGCGGTGGTTATGGCGGTCCCGGCGGCGGTGGCCGGCGCGGTCGCTGACCGGCTGCTCGCCAGCGACCGACCTCTACAATCGAAGGCTTTGCCGAAAAAAGTCCCGGAGAACCTATGGCGCTCGAACGCACCCTTTCGATCATCAAGCCCGACGCCGTCGCGAAGAACGTGATCGGCCAGATCTACAGCCGCTTCGAAGGCGCCGGCCTCAAGGTCATCGCCGCCAGGATGGCGCATCTTTCGCGCGGCGATGCAGAGGCCTTCTACGCCGTCCACAAAGGGCGCCCTTTCTTCAACGACCTGGTGTCTTTCATGATGTCCGGGCCGGTGATGATCCAGGCGCTCGAGGGCGACGAGGCCATCGCCAAGAACCGCCAGCTCATGGGCGCCACCGATCCGAAAAAGGCCGAAAAGGGCACCATTCGTGCCGACTTCGCCGACAGCATCGATGCCAACGCCGTGCACGGATCCGATGCTCCCGAGACGGCCGCTGTCGAGATCGCGTTCTTTTTTCCGGCCATGTCGGTGTACAGCCGCTAGGCGAGCCGCGTCGTCATGGTCAACCTGCTTCAGTTCGACCGCGACGCGCTGGGCGACTGGTGCGAGCAGATCGGCGAGAAGCGGTTTCGGGCGACGCAGCTCTTTCGCTGGATCCACCAGCGTGGCGAGCACGACTTCGCGGCGATGTCGGATCTTGCGAAGTCGTTCCGCGACAAGCTCGTCGATGCCGCGAAGGTGACGGCGCTGCCGATCGTGACCGAGCAGGTCGCTGCCGACGGCACCGTCAAGTGGCTGTTCGACGTCGGCGCCGGTGACGCTGTCGAGACCGTCTTCATTCCCGAGTCGGGTCGCGGCACGCTGTGCCTTTCCTCGCAGGCCGGCTGTGCCGTCAATTGCCGGTTCTGCGCCACCGGCCACCAGGGCTTCAGCCGCAACCTCACCACTGCCGAGATCGTCGGCCAGCTCTGGCACGCGGAGTTCGACCTGCGCCGCCGGCTGGGCTTGCCGGCAGGCGAGCGCGC
>JAYTYH010000249.1:0-13199 GCA_043742485.1 Rhizobacter sp. | reverse complement strand
GCGGTCGCCGGCGGCGACGCGCGCCGCCAGGCCAGTGTCGCCGTCGTCGCGGCTCGCTGGCGATGCCGGTGCCCCCCCGCCGCCGTGCCCGATCAAATTCGTCATGTGCATTGGATGTCAGATGCGTGCGGCCCGTTCCCAAGCCTTGCCAGCCATGGCCGGCTCGTCCATCATGCGCGACGCAGTTCGACACTCCCCACCCGGCCGCATGCTTCGCCTCGCGCTCGCAGACATCAGCAAGCAGTACCCGGCCGTCAAGGCGAACGATCGCGTCAGCCTGCGCGTCGCCGCCGGCGAGATCCACGCCGTGCTCGGCGAGAACGGCGCCGGCAAGTCGACGCTGATGAAGATCATCTACGGCGCCGTCCGCCCCGATGAAGGCGAGATCCGCTGGAACGGCGAGAAGGTCGAGATCGCATCGCCGGCGGCGGCGCGCGCGCTCGGCATCGCCATGGTCTACCAGCACTTCAGCCTCTTCGACACGCTCACCGCGGCCGAGAACGTCTGGCTGGGCCTCGACAAGTCGCTGAAGCTCGCCGAAGTCACCGCGCGCATCCGCGAGGTCGCGGGCGTCTACGGCCTCGACGTCGATCCGGTGCGGCCGGTCCACACACTCTCGGTCGGCGAGAAGCAACGCGTCGAGATCGTGCGGGCGCTGATGACCAACCCGAAGCTGCTGATCCTCGACGAGCCCACGTCGGTGCTGACTCCGCAGGCCGTGCAGACGCTCTTCGTGACGCTGCGCAAGCTGGCGGCCGAGGGCTGCGCCATCCTCTACATCTCGCACAAGCTCGACGAGATCCGCGCTCTCTGCCACCGCTGCACGGTGCTGCGCGGCGGCAAGGTCACCGGCGTCGTCGATCCGCGCCAGGAGAGCAATGCCAGCCTGTCGCGGCTGATGATCGGCGCCGAGCCACCGCCGCTGCAGCATCGCCAGGCGAAGCCCGGCGAAGTCGTGCTCGCCGTGCGCGCGCTGTCGCTCGCCGAGGAAGATCCGTTCGGCACTGCGCTCGCCGGCATCTCGTTCGAGGTCCGCGCCGGCGAGGTCGTCGGCATCGCCGGCGTCTCGGGCAACGGCCAGCAGGAGCTGATGGCAGCGATCTCCGGCGAAGACGTGCGGGCGCCGGCCGGCTCGATCACGCTGTTCGGGCGCGACATCGCACGTGAATCGCCGCGCGCACGCCGTCGCGAGGGCCTCCACTTCGTGCCCGAAGAGCGGCTCGGCCGCGGCGCCGTGCCCACGCTGTCGCTGGCGCAGAACACGCTGCTGACGCGCACTCGCGCCGTCGGCCGCCTCGGCTGGCTGCGCATCGGCGACGTGCAGGCGCTGGCGGCATCGCTGATCCTCCGCTTCAACGTGCGCGCCGGCGGCCCCGGTTCGGCGGCGAAGAGTCTGTCGGGCGGCAACCTGCAGAAGTTCATCGTCGGCCGCGAGATCGATGCGCAGCCGAAGCTGCTCGTCGTCTCGCAGCCCACGTGGGGCGTCGACGTCGGTGCCGCGGCGCAGATCCGTGGCGAACTGCTGGCGCTGCGCGACGCCGGCTGCGCCGTCCTCGTCGTCAGCGAAGAGCTCGACGAACTGTTCGAGATCTGCGATCGCCTCGTCGTCATCGCCCGGGGCCGCGTCTCGCCGAGCGTGCCGGTCGCGAGCGCCACCACCGAGCGCATCGGCGAGTGGATGAGCGGGCTCTGGGACCCGCAGGCCAAGGCGCAGGTCGATGCTTAGGCTCGAAGCGCGGCCCGAACCGTCGCGAGCGATGTCGATGGCGTCGCCGCTGATCGCGCTGGCGATCACGGTCGTCGTCGGCACGGTGCTCTTCGTGCTGCTCGGCAAGGACCCGTTGCGCGGCCTCGCCGTGTTCTTCGTCGAGCCGCTGCGAGGCACCTACGCGCTCACCGAGCTCGCGGTGAAGGCGACGCCGCTGCTGCTGATCGCGCTCGGTCTCGCCGTCTGCTTTCGCTCCAATGTCTGGAACATCGGCGCCGAAGGCCAGTTCATCGTCGGCGCGATCTTCGCGAGCGGCGTCGCGATGCAGGCCACGGGTGCCAGTGGCGGCTGGTTCTTCGTGCCGGTGCTGGTCGGCGGCGTCGTCGGCGGCATGTGCTGGGCCGGCGTGGTGGCGCTGCTGCGCGACCGCTTCAATGCCAACGAGATCCTGGTCAGCCTGATGCTGGTCTACGTCGCCGAGCAGCTTCTCAACTACCTCGTCTACGGCCCGTGGAAAGACCCGGCCGGCTACAACTTCCCGCAGACCATCACCTTTCTCAAGTCGACCCAGATACCGAAGCTGTTCGCGGGCTATCGCGTCAACGTGGGTGCGCCTTTGGCGCTGATCGCCGTCGCCATGTTCTGGATCTTCATGTTCCGCACCTACTCCGGCTTCCAGTTGCAGGTCGGCGGCCTGGCACCGGCGGCCGCGCGCTACGCCGGCTTCTCGTCGCGCAAGGCCCTGTGGACGGCGCTGCTCGTCTCCGGCGGCATGGCCGGCCTGGCCGGCGGCCTCGAGGTCGCCGGGCCGCTCGGCCAGCTCACGCCGCACGTGCCGGCGGGTTACGGCTTCGCGGCCATCATCGTCGCCTTCGTCGGCCGCCTGCATCCGGTCGGCATCGTCTTCTCGGCCATCCTCATGAGCATGTTTTACATCGGCGGCGAGCTCGCGCAGACGCGTCTCGGCCTGCCGAAATCGCTCACCGGCGTATTCCAGGGCCTGCTGCTGTTCTCGCTGCTGGCCAGCGATACGCTGATCGCGTATCGGCCGCGGTGGGGGCGGGCCAAGGCCACGATCCTTCGCTCGGCCCAGGATGACATTGGCCGTGCCGGTGCCACGGGTCACGGTGCCGACACCGGCAATGTCATCCTGAGCAGCGCGGACGATTTGGTGCCCGAGCCGAGCCGGCTGATCCACGGAGTTCCGACCTGATGGACCAGTTCGCTCTCCTCGTCGCCGCCACGCTCAACTCCGGCACGGTGCTCGCGTTCGCCGCCCTCGGCCTGCTCATCAACGAGCGCGCCGGCATCGTCAACCTTGGCGCCGAAGGGATGATGCTGATCGCCGCGATCGCCGGCTTCGCTACTGCGGTGCATACCGGCAACGACTGGCTCGCCTTCGGCGCCGGCGCGGTGGCTGGCGGCATGCTCGCGGCAGCGTTCGGCGTGCTCGTGATCTGGCTCAACACCAACCAGTACGCGACCGGCCTCGCGCTCAGCCTGTTCGGCACCGGCTTCTCGGCCTTCGTCGGTATCCGCTACACCCAGGAAAAACTCGGCGAGCAGCAGAGCTTCCATGTGCCCTTCCTGGCCGACATCCCGTTCGTCGGCACGGCGTTCTTTCGCCAGCACCCGATGGTCTATATCGCCATCGCGCTCACCGCAGGGGTCGCCTGGTTCCTCTACCGCTCGCGGGCCGGCCTGGTGTTGCGCGCGGTGGGCGAATCGCCAGAGTCGGCGCACGCGCTCGGCTACCCGGTGCGCCGGATCCGCCTCGCCGCGGTGATCGCGGGCGGCGCGCTCTGCGGCGTGGCCGGGGCCTACATCTCGGTCGTCTACACGCACCTCTGGGTCGAGGGCATGACGGCCGGCAAGGGCTGGATCGCGCTGGCGCTCACCACCTTCGCGACCTGGCGGCCGGCGCGGGTGCTGCTCGGCGCCTATCTCTTCGGCGGCGTGACGATGCTGCAGTTGCAGCTGCAAGGCGAGGGCGTGCAGATCTCGAGCCAGTTCCTGACCATGCTGCCGTACCTCGCCACCATCGTCGTGCTGGTGCTCATCTCGCGCAATGCCAGCTTCATCCGCGTCAACATGCCGGCCTCGATCGGCAAGCCTTTCTTCCCCGGATAATCGCCCGGTTTGGCGACCTCTTCTTCTCAATCGGAGCTTCACATGACTCGACTTTCCAAGCGGTCTTTCCTCCATCTCGCCTGCTGGGGTTCTCTGGCGGCGCTGACGGTGCTCACGGGCTGCAGCAAGAAGGAAGAGGTCACGACGACGACCACGACGACGACGCTGCCGGCCTCGGCGCCGATGGCTGCGGCGCCCGCGTCGAGCGCCGCCAGCGGTCCCTTGAAGATCGCCTTCGCCTACGTCGGCCCGGTCGGTGATGGCGGCTGGACCTTCGCGCACGACAACGCACGCAAGGCGCTCGAGAAGGAGTTCGGCGACAAGATCGTGACCAGCTTCGTCGAGAAGGTGCCGGAAGCGGCCGACGCCGAGCGCGTCTTCCGTGACATGGCCAGCCAGGGCAACACGCTCATCTTCGGCACCACCTTCGGCTACATGGAGCCGATGCTCAAGGTCGCCGCCGACCTGCCCAACGTGAAGTTCGAGCACGCCACCGGCTACAAGCAGGCGCCGAACATGCGCACCTACGACAGCCGCACGTACCAGGGCGCCTACATGGCCGGCGTCATCGCTGGCGGCATGACCAAGACCAACACGCTCGGCGTCGTCGGCTCGATTCCGATCCCCGAGGTCATCCGCAACATCAACAGCTTCACGATGGGCGCGCAGTCGGTGAACCCGAAGGTCAAGACCAAGGTGGTCTGGGTCAACGAGTGGTTCAACCCGCCGAAGGAAACCGAAGCGGCGCAATCGCTCATCAACGGTGGCGCCGACGTGCTGATGCAGAACACCGACTCCTCGGCGGTATTGCAGACGGCGGGCAAGGCGGGCAAGTACGCCTTCGGCTGGGACAGCGACATGACGGCGTATGCGCCGAACGCGCACCTGGCCTCGGCGGTCATCAACTGGGAGCCGTACTACAAGAAGGCGACCCAGGACGCGCTCGCCGGCACCTGGACGGGCGGCGGCGGTTCGTGGTGGGGCGTGAAGGAGGGCGCGATCGACATCGTGTCGATTTCCGACAAGGTGCCGGCCGACATCAAGGCCAAGGTCGAGGCCGTCAAGGCGGGGCTGAAGGACGGCAGCTTCGTGATCTGGAAGGGCCCGATCATGAGCAACGACGGCAAGGAGATGGTCGCGGCCGGAACCAACGCCGACGACAAGTTCATGGGCGGCATCAACTTCTTCGTCCAGGGCGTGGAAGGCAAGGTGCCGGGCAGCGACAAGAAGTAGCGATGGACTTCTTGTCGATCCCGCGGGAGCGCCTGCCTGCGCTTCTGCGGGCGATGCCGAAGGCCGAGCTGCACCTTCACATCGAGGGCACGCTCGAGCCGGAGCTGATCTTCGAGCTGGCTCGGAAGAACGGCGTCACGCTCGCCTACGGAAATGTCGAGGCGCTGCGCGCGGCCTACGCCTTCACCGACCTGCAGAGCTTTCTCGACATCTACTACGCGGGCGCCAGCGTGCTGCTGCACGAGAGCGACTTCGAGGCGATGGCGATGGCGTACTTCCGGCGCGCCGCCGCCGACCACGTCGCCCACGCCGAGATCTTCTTCGACCCGCAGACGCATACCGCGCGTGGCGTGCCGATGGGCACCGTCGTGCGCGGTCTCGCGGCAGCGTCGATGCGGGCCGAGCGCGAGCTCGGGCTGACGAGTGCGCTGATCCTCTGCTTCCTGCGCCACCTGAGCGAAGACGACGCCCTCGCCACGCTCGACGCGGCGCTGCCTTATCGCGAGCAGCTCATCGGCGTCGGCCTGGACAGCAGCGAGCGCGGCCACCCGCCGGCCAAGTTCGCGCGCGTGTTCGCGAAGGCGCGCGCGCTCGGCCTCCATGCCGTGTGCCACGCCGGCGAGGAAGGACCGCCCGCCTACATCGAGGAGGCGCTCGACCTGCTTCACGCCGAGCGCATCGACCATGGCGTGCGCTGCGTCGAGAGCCCGGCGCTGGTCGCGCGGCTGGCCAGGGAAGGCGTCGCACTCACCGTCTGCCCGCTCTCGAACCTGAAGCTGCGCGTGTTCGACAAGCTCGCCGATCACAACCTCGCCGATCTGCTCCACGAAGGCCTGAAGGCCACGATCAATTCCGACGACCCGGCCTACTTCGGCGGCTACGTCGTCGACAACTTCATCGCCACCTTCGCGGCCTTGCCGCAGCTCGGGGCGGCGGAGGCCTACGCACTGGCGAAGAACAGCTTCGACGCCAGCTTCGTCGATGCCGGCCGCAAGGCCGCTCTCACCGCACGGCTCGACGAGACCTTCGCGCGTTTCATCGGGTGACAAAGGACCGCACCATGGCCACGGACCGCCACGTCACGCTTTTCCATTCGCCGCAGTCCCGTTCCGCCGGCGCCCTGGTGCTGCTCGAGGAGCTCGGTGCCGACTACGAGCTCCACGTCCTCGACCTCAAGAACGGCGAGCAGCGCCAAGAGGCCTATCTCGCTGTCAACCCGATGGGCAAGGTGCCGGCCATCCTGCATGCGGGCTCGCTCGTCACGGAGCAGGGGGCCATCTATCTCTACCTCGCCGAGCTCTACCCCGAGGCCGGGCTCGCACCGGCCATCGGCGATCCGCTGCGCGGCGCCTTCCTGCGCTGGCTCTTCTTCTACGGCTCGTCGTTCGAGCCGGCCGTCGTCGACCGGGCCATGAAGCGCGAGCCGGCTGCGGCTTCGACCTCGCCGTACGGAACATGGGAAACGATGCTCGGCACGCTGACGAGCCAACTCGCCAAGGGCCCGTATCTGCTCGGCGAGCGCTTCAGCGCCGCCGACGTGCTCTGGGGCACGGCGCTGCGCTGGACGACGATGTTCAAGTTGGTGCCCGAGTCACCCGAGGTCACCGCCTACATCGCGCGCTGCACGGCGCGGCCGGCAGCCCAACGCGCCGCTGCGAAAGACGCCGAGCTGGCGGCGAAGCAGGCGGCGTAGCGGCCGGCAACGGCAGCAGCGCGGCCCGGCTCGGTCGCCCGCCTCGCCCCGCAGGCCTGCCTCCACGCCGCGGTTGTGGCCCAGCACGCCATGCCGGGAATCTTGCCGCGGTAGATATGCAGGTCGGAGATGCAGACGGCAGTGGCGATGACGGGCACGATGATGTCGTCGTCGTTGTCGTTGTTGCCGTCGTCGTCGGCGGCGACCAGCGTCGGGTCGGGCCCGTGTCGGGAATCGGTGCGGGACTACGATCGTCGACAGCGCCAACGAGAAGACCGCCATGACCCTATCGATCCGACTCTGTGTTCTGTTGCTGGCCGCCGCAGGCTCGCCGTCGTGGGCTGCCGAAGCCACGCCATCGGCGGCGAGGGACAAGCCCGTCACCGCGGTGCGGGTCGGCGGCAGTGCGGCCGACGCGTCGTTTCGCAATTCGATGCAAGAGAGCGGCACCGAGTTTCGCGCCGCCCGCGCCGCCTGCGTGGCCGGCGCCAGGGCGGAGCGTGCCGCCTGCATCGCCGCGGCGCGCGACAAGCTCAAGCAGGACCGCGCCGCGGCCCTGGCCGCGCACCAGATCGCGAAATGAGGTTACGCGTCGTCTCCGTCCTCAGCGGTCCTTCCGCAGCAGATGCTGCGTCGCGCCGGCATCGCCGAGCATGAACAGCGTGTAGACGGCGCCGCCCGGCAGGTTGAGGGCCGACTCGGCGTAGAGCGGCGTCTGGCTCGTCGATGCCATCACCTCGAGGCGCATGTTGGTGCTCGCCGGCTGCAGCGCGTAGGCCTAGGCGGTGTCGGGCGCGACGTTGGCGGCGACGACGGCGAAGTCGGCGGTCAGCGTCAGCGGCGTCGCGGCGCCGGTGATGCCGTTGATCAGCCGCAGCTTGACGTTGCTCGCCAGCACTGGCAGCCGGTTGTCGTCGACGATGGCATTGGCGACGGCGCTGCCGGGCGCGCCGTAGACGAGCAGTGTGACGTCGCTGCCGGCTGTGATCGTCGTGGCGGGCGCGCCGACGCTACTGCCGTTGACCGTGATCGCGAGCGGCGAAGCGGCAGGCACCAGTGCGTAGGCGCCGACGCTCGGGCTGGCGGCGCCGGCCTCGATCACCGTGCTGCCGGCCGAGGCCGAGGACGCGACGACGGCGCCGGCCGACACGGCCGCGGCGAGGCGGACACGCGCGTTCTGATTGCGGGCCGCGAAGTAGCTGCCCTGCTCGACTGCGACGGCGCCGTTGACGAGCGTGCCGCCGATCGTCGGCGTCAGCAGCAGCGTCGCGACCTGTTGGTCGGAGAGCGTGACCGACGGGATTTCGAGGCGCACGTCGCCGCTGTTGCCGGCACCGGTCATGCGCACGAGATGGGCGCCGGGCAGGAGCGAGAGCGCGGTCGTCGTCTGCACGGTGGTGGCGGCGGCGAGCGTCAGGGTCGGCGTCGTCGGCGACGTCGCCGCGGCGCCGATGTAGACGTCGATGGCGCCGGCTTCGGTGGCCGCGTCGAAGACCCGCAACAGCGATGTGCCGGTCGAGGGTTGCGAGGTGCTGTCGGCGAACAGCGATGTCCGCACCAGGCCGCCGACCTCTTAGGCGAGCAGGGTGTAGTGGGCGTCGTTCGAGAGGCTGGGCGCCAGCGTCGAGAGGATGGCCGAGGTGGCGGCGTCGTCGATCTGCAGCGCCGGGCTGCCGGCGTTGAGCGTAGCGTAGGTGCTGGCGCTGTCGGTGGCGGTGGCCGGGATCGCGATCGAGCCATCGGCGACGAGGCTGAGCGACGCATGCGTCAGCGTGGCGTTGACCAGGCGCACGCTGGTGCTGCCGGAAGCGGAGTTACCGCTGCCGCAGCCGGCGAGCAGGAGCGTCGAGAACAGTACCGGGCCGAAGCCCGCCATGGCCGTACGGGCCCAGAAAATTCGCATGTCTTCCTGTCGATCGGCGCGCCGGCCCGCGAACCGACCGCCGGTTCGAGAAGGAGGATTCGACTCGATGCGTCGCGAAGAAATGTGTGCCCATCGCGCAGCGCTACGCAAAGAAGTGTCGAGGGCGGCCTACAAAGCGTAGCGCACCGCGCCCTTGGCATCGACGGTGATCTTGCCGCTGGCGAGGAGCTTCGCGAACACCACCTGCGCTTCGGGCGCGCCGGCCGGCAGCGTCAGCTTCTGGGCGATGTCGGAGAGCAGCCGTGCCTGCTTCGAGGGCAGGTTGGTGACGCCACGTTTGCCGAGGCCGGCGACGATGCGCTCGGCGGCGCGGGCGACGTCGAACGCCACTGCCGCTGTCTTCGCCGGCATCGGCTTGTCGGCCGCGGCCTTCTTCGCCGGCACCGGCTTCGCGGCGACCCGCTTCACCGCGATCGGCTTCGAAGCGGCCGGCTTTGAAGCGGTCGGTCTGGCGGATTTCGGCTTGGTGGCAACGGGCTTGGAGGCAACGGGCTTGCCGGCAACGGACTTGACGGCGACAGGCTTCGCCGCCGCCGGCTTCGCCACCGCTTGCCTGACGGCCGCCTTCTTCGTCGCGACGGCAGGCGCGGCGATCTTCTTCGCTGCCACTTTCCTTGCCGCTGGCGGCCGCACCGCCTTCTTCGCCGGCGCTCTCCCGCGGCTGCCGAAGTTGACCTGTCGGGCCGCGAAGCCGAGCTCTTCGGCGTGCTCGATCATCGGTCCGTACCCTTGGTCGTTCGACAGCACGACGAAGCCCGAGCCCGAGTTTCGCGCCGCGATGTAGCCGAGGTAGAACGAGAGCAGGAAGTCGAGTGCGTTCTTGCCCGGGCGGCCGACTTTCACGGTCGTCGCGCGGTCGCCGAACGAGGTGTGGTGCATGTCGACGTTCTTCTGCGTCGCGCCATGGAAGAGCCAGATGTCGGTGGCGCCCGGAACGAGCGCACGCACGTCGGCCTCCTTCGGCTGCACGTTCTCCCAGTCGATCAGCACATAGGTCCTGGCTGCGGGCGCCGGCTGCGGTGCGACGCGCCGGCCCGGGTGCAGCGGTGGATGCTTGAGCGCGTTCTTGCGCAGCTTGCGCACGACGGCGTCATCGAGGTCGATGCCGGTCCGGTCGGCCATCTGGGCGGCGTAGACCAGCACGTCGGCAAGCTCGTCGCCGATGCGCTCGCGCAGCGCCGCGTCGTCGCGGGCCTGCACCGATTCCTCGGCCGTCAGCCACTGGAAGATCTCGGCCAGCTCGGCGGCTTCGACCATCAGCGCCATCGCCAGGTTCTTCGGCGTGTGGAATGGCTCCCAGTCGCGCTCGGCGGCGAAGTGGCGGAGCTGGTCCTGCAGGGCGGGGATGTTCAAGGCGGCCTTTAGAGCGAGAGCGCAAGGATGCAGTATCTTGTCCGCCATTGCCATTCCAGGATCGACCCATGTCCGATGCATCCGAGTCCGATACCGACACCAAGCTCACCGACAAGGCCGCCGACAAGCTCGTCGACAAGAAGATGCGCGAGCGGGTCGACAAGCTCGTCGGCCAGGCCGCCAGCGACAGCACCGGCACGGTCTCGATCCTCGGCAAGCCGACCGCGTACACGGCGCAGGTCGCCTTCATGCCGGTCACGGCCGAAGGCTTCGAGGGCGCACTCGGCGAGCCTCAGGCCGCGGTGATGACGACGCACTATGTGCTGAAGGGTGCCGACCCCCGCACCCGGCCGGTCTGCTTCGCCTTCAATGGCGGCCCCGGCTCGGCCTCGATCTGGCTGCATCTCGGCGCCCTCGGCCCGAAGCGCGTCGTCGTGCCCGACGACGCCAGCATGCCGGCCGCGCCGTACACGGTCGTCGACAACCCGCACACCTGGCTCGCGCACTTCGACCTCGTCTTCATCGACCCGCCGCACACCGGCTGGTCGACGACGGCGAGCGCCGAGGCGCGCAAGAAGATGCTCTCGGTCGATGGCGACGTCGCGGCCATGGCCGAGGTCGTGCGCGTCTGGCTGACCCGGCACAAGCGCTGGGGCTCGCCGATCTATCTGGCCGGCGAGAGCTACGGCACCACGCGAGGCGCCGCGCTCGCCGACAAGCTGCAGAGCGCCGGCCTGGCCCTCACCGGCCTGGTGCTGGTGTCATGTGCGATGGACCTGCAGAGCCTGATCTTCGCGCCCGCCAACGACCTGCCGTACGCGCTCTTCCTGCCCGCCTTCGCAAACGTGTCGCAGTACCACGGCCTGCTCACCGGCAGCCACGGCGCTTCGTCGGCCGCGGCGCGGGCGGCGGCCGAGAGCTTTGTCGACGAGGACTACGCGGCGGCCCTGCTGGCCGGTGCCCGCCTCGACGGCAAGCGGCGCAGCCGCATCGCCCGCCGCATCGCCGAGCTCACGGGCCTGCCGCAAGCCCTCGTCGAGGAGAAGAACCTGCGCATCGACGAACAGACCTACTTCGTCGAAGCGTTGCGCTCGCGCGGCCGCGTCGTCGGCCGCCTCGAGGCGCGCGCGACCGGCCCGATGGCCGCCAACCGCAGCCACGAGTGGGAGTTCGATCCGGGCATGGAAGCGATCGCCGGGCCCTACACGATGGCGGCGATGGCCTACTTCGGCGAGCAGCTCGGCATGGCCGGCGACACCCGCTACGAAACGCTGTCGATGGACGCCCACAAGGCCTGGAACTGGAACCGCGGCGAAGACAAGGGCAACAGCTTCGCGAGCACCAGCCGCGATCTCTCGCGCGCCCTGCGCCGCAACGCCCGCCTGCGCGTGTTCGTGGCCAGCGGCCGCTACGACCTCGGCACGCCTTACAGCGCCAGCGACTGGTCGCTGGCCCAGCTCGATGCACCGGCCGAGGTGCTGGCCCGCGTCGAGCATCGCTACTACGACGCCGGCCACATGATGTACACGCGCCAGGCCGATCTGGCGCAGCTCGGAACCGACCTCGCGGCCTGGCTCGTGGCCGGCGCCGGCTAGGCCGATCCGGCGCCGCTCCCGGGCGGCTCGACCAGGGCGTCGACGGCGCGCTCGAAGAGCTCGCATGCGAACTCGGCGGCGCCGAAGGTGAGCGCGGCGTTGGCGCCGCTCGCCAGGCCGCGCTGCATCGAGGCGGCGAGGGCGAAGTCTTCGTCGAGGGCGCCCCAGAAGATCTGCCAGTTGTGCTGCCAGTGCGTCGGCTCGCGGCGTGCGAAGTGAGTGGCCGGCACGATCATCCAGCTGGCGGTGAGGCTGGTCTCGGCGCTCGCCGGTGTGATGTCGAAGACGTCGGCGTGGTCGCCTTCCCAGAGCACGAAGGTCGACGGGAAGAAGAAGTAGATGACGTTGCTGTGGCGGCCGAGCCGGTCCCAGCTCGCGGCCTCGCCGCCGGCCTCGGCCAGCGAGCGCTTGGGCAGCACGATGCGCTGGTGGCGGCCGAACGACTGCTGCTGCACGAGGTTGTCGTGGAACAGCGGCGCGATGGTGGAGCGGTGGGCGTACTGGAAGTGGTAGCTCTCGAGGTTGGCGTCGAGCACCAGCTTCCAGTTCGAGGGCTGCACGAAGCGGCGCTCGTGCGGGCTCGCCGCGGTGCCGTCGTAGCCCAGGGCTTCGAGCTCGAGCCCGAGCGGCCCGAACCAGCCGTTCCAGTCGAACGGATTCACCGGGTCGATGCGCTCCGGCACGACCCAGACGAGGCCGCAGCGCTCGGCGACGGGCAGCGGCACCAGCGCAGCGCCGTCGCGCGGCGCGTGCGCGAAGTCGGCCTCGTGCGGCCGGCCGACAAGGGCGCCGCAGGCGTCGTAGGTCCAGCTGTGATACGGGCAGACGAAGCGCGCGCGGTCGTGGCCGCAGGAGTCGGGCGCGGCGACCAGCGCGCCGCGATGGCGGCACACGTTGATGAATGCGCGCAGCGTGCCGTCGCCGCCGCGGCTGGCGAGCACGGGCACGCCGAGCAGTTCGGAGCTGAGCCAGTCGCCGGGCTTCGCGAGCCGGGCCGAGGGTCCGACGGCGTGCGGCAGGCGGCGCAGCGCCGCGGTCTCGCGCTCATGACGCGAAGGATCGAGGTAGCGCGAGACCGGGCTCTTCGACGGCGCGCCGCGTTGCGGCTCCGTGCCGGCGATGGCCGTCAGCGCAACGCGCCAGAGGGCGCTGGCGGTCGGGTCGCGGTCGTTTTCGGGGCCGTGCGAATCGCTCATCGGCACCGACTGTAGACGCACACCTATCATCCCTGGTCGGCTTGCGTGCCCCCGCGGCCGGCGTGTCCCATTCGGGGTCATGTCGAGGTCAACCATGTTGAAAAACCTCATCCGCGGCGGCGCGCGTGCGCTGCTCGCGAGCCTGGGCGTCGTCGCCTTCACCGCATCGCTGCACGCGGCCGCGCCGCCGCCACCGGCTCCACCGTCGGCACCGCCATTGGTCGTCGGCTTCGTCTATGTCTCTCCGATCGGCGAGGCCGGCTGGACCTTCCAGCACGAGCTCGGCCGCCGCGAGATGGAACGCGCGCTTGGGCCGCGGGTGAAGACGATTGCCGTCGAGGGCGTCGCCGAGGGCGCCGATTCGGAG
>JAYTYH010000248.1:0-1843 GCA_043742485.1 Rhizobacter sp. | reverse complement strand
CAGGGGCGGGCCGACTCGGGCCGCCGGAGTGCTCCAGCGCGCGGGGGCCGCGACGATCTGCAGGGGCACGTCGCCGCCAGGCCCAGCGACATCGCCAAGATGCCCGAGGGTCGTGCGAAGCAGTGGCTCAAGAGACAAGAGCACGGCAAGGCCATCGTGCGTGCGAAGGTCGAGCACCCGTTTCGGATCATCCAGCGCCAGTTCGGGCTGGTGAAGGTAAGGTTCCGCGGCCTGGCCAAGACCACCGCGCACTTGGTCACGCTGCTCGCGCTGTCGAACCTGTGGATGGTCCGAAGACAGTTGATGGCGATGGCGGCAGCAGTCCGTCCACAAACGGCATGAAGCGAGCGAAAACAGTTCGAGACCTGCCCGGTCCGCTTCAAACAGCACGCGTTCCGCGGTTTATCGAAACTTGACGGAAAAACGCGCTCGTGTTCGCACGTTGTTCAGACCTTCCCTAGAGCAGCTGCGCCAGCGACCGTTCCGCGGCCTCCACGCTTTGGGCATTGCGCTCGGCCCAGTCGCGCAACTGGTCAGGACCGATCTTGCCGACGTTGAAGTAGGTCGCGTCGGGATGGGCCAGGTAGAAGCCGGAGACGCTCGCCGCCGGCAGCATCGCCAGGCTCTCGGTCAGGGTCATGCCAATGTCGTCACAGCCGAGAACCCGGAACATGTCGCGCTTGACGCCGTGGTCGGGGCAGGCCGGGTAGCCCGGTGCCGGCCGGATGCCGCGATAGCGCTCGCCCACCAGGCCGGCGATGTCGAGCGTTTCGTCGGCGGCGTAGCCCCAGAAGTCGGTGCGCACGCGCTGATGAAGCCGCTCGGCAAAGGCTTCGGCGAGGCGGTCGGCGAGGGCCTTCAGCATGATGGCGCTGTAGTCGTCGAGATCGGCCACGAACTGCTGCTCCTTCTTCTCGACGCCGATGCCGGCCGTGACCGCGAAGAGGCCGATGGTGTCGCGCTTGCCCGAGCCCTTCGGGGCGATGAAATCGGCCAGGCAGCGGTTCGGCCGCATCGCGCCGTCGACCACGGGGCGAACGCTCTGCGTGCGCAGGCCGCGCCAGGTCATGAGCACCTCGCGCCGCGAGTCGTCGGCGTAGATCTCGATGTCGTCGTCGTTCACGGTCGCGGCCGGGTAAAGGCCGACGATGCCGTTGGCGGTGAACCAGCGGCCGTCGATGATGCGGCGGAGCATCCGCTTGCCGTCGGACAGCACCCGGCGCGCCGACTCGCCGACGATGTCGTCGGTGAGAATTGCCGGATAAGGGCCGGCGAGATCCCAGGTCTGGAAGAACGGGCCCCAGTCGATGGCTTCGGCGATCTCGGCGAGGTTCTGGTTCTTGAGCACGCGTCGCCCGGTGAACTTCGGCACCGGCGGCTCGTAGACGGCCCAGTCGATCGGCGTCTTGTTGGCACGTGCCGCAGCCAGCGACACCATCGGCGTCGGCTTCTTGGCGGCGTGCTGCCTGCGCACCCGTTCATAGTCGGCCTCGAGCTCGGCGACGTAGGCGGTGGCCCGGTCGTCGCTCAGAAGTTCGCTGCACACGCCCACCGAGCGGCTCGCATCGGGCACGTAGACGACCGGGCCTTCGTAGTGCGGCGCGATCTTCACCGCCGTATGCACGCGGCTCGTCGTCGCCCCGCCGATGAGGAGCGGAATTTTCCTGATGCGGAAGTAGTCGTCGCGCTGCATTTCGCCGGCAACGTACTGCATCTCCTCGAGGCTCGGCGTGATGAGGCCGCTGAGGCCGATGATGTCGGCGCCCTCGACCTTGGCGCGCGCCAGGATGTCCTGGCAGGCGACCATCACGCCCATGTTCACGACCTCGAAGTTGTTGCACTG
>JAYTYH010000247.1:0-5338 GCA_043742485.1 Rhizobacter sp. | reverse complement strand
AAGGCACGCTTGCGATCGCCACGGCGACGGCGAGCTTGTCGGCGCCCAGGCCGGCGAGCAACTCTTCGATGCGCGCCTCGTAGTCGACCACGAGGCGGCGCTCGAGGCGACGCTCTTCCGTGCGTCCGAACGGATCGAACGCCGTGCCGCGCAGGGCCTTGCCCCTGGCGAGCAACTTCAGCGCCGTGAACAGCCAAGAGCCGAAACGCACCTTCCTGGGGACCTTGGCATGGCCCGCCTTCGGCTTCACGAGCACCGGCGGTGCCATGTAAAACTCGAGCCGGATTTCCTGACCCGAGCCGTCGACTTCGAACTGCTCGGCGAGCTTTTTCTCGAACTCGCCGTCGGTATAGAGACGGGCGACTTCGTACTCGTCCTTGTAGGCCATGAGCTTGCGCAGATGGTCGGCGACGGCGCGCGTGAACGGCAGGTCCGAACCGGCGCCGAACACCGCTTCCTCACGCTCGCGAACAACGCGAACACGAGCGACGTAGCGCTCGGCATAGCGACCGTTCTGATACGCCGCGAGGAAGGCCGCCGACCGGGCGACGAGCTCGTCGAGCGTCTCGGCATGAAGCGACTTCGGGTCGGGCTCGTGCAGCAACTCGCGCGTCGCCGCGGGGTCGGCGGCGGCGAGCCGGCCGAGCGCGAACGCTCTTCTGTTGTTCTCGACGGCGACGCCATTGAGCTCGATGGCGCGCTGCATCGCCGCCAGCCCTACTGGCACGAGGCCGCGCTGCCACGCATAGCCCATGGCGATGATGTTGGAGACGATCGAGTCGCCGAGAAACTCCTCGGCCAGCGCCTGCGCGTCCATGGTCTCGACCTGCGCCGCGCCGGCCGCGAACTCGATCTTCTCGAGCAGCGCCTCGACCTTCAGGCTGGCATCGGGATTCGACAGCGATTCCGCAACCGGGATCTCGTGGGTGTTGGCGAGCACGCGGGTGCGGCCGCGGCGCACCGTCTGCAGCGCATCGGCCGACGCGGCGACGACGACATCGCAGGCGAGCACGGCATCGGCCTGCTGGGCGTCGATGCGCACCTGGTTCAGCGCCGCCTTGTCCCTGGCGAGCCGCACGAACGAAAGCACCGAGCCGCCCTTCTGGGCAAAGCCCATGAAGTCGAGCACGCTGGCCGAGTGCGCCTCGAGGTGCGCCGCCATCGCGATGACCGCGCCGACGGTGACGACGCCGGTGCCGCCGACTCCCGTGACGAGCAGGTCGTACGGCCCCGTCCACACATGCTCGGGCGGCTGCGGCAAGGCCTCGACCATCGCCTCGAAGCGCGCCGCGCCGGCGCCAGCCAGCGCACCGGCCCGCTTCTTAAGCTTGCCGCCGAGCACGCCGACGAAGCTCGGGCAGAAGCCCTTGGCGCAGGAGTAATCCTTGTTGCAGCTGGACTGGTCGATCTTGCGTTTGCGGCCGAGCTTCGTCTCGAGCGGCACGACGGCGACGCAGTTCGATTGCACCGAGCAGTCGCCGCAGCCCTCGCATACCCGGTCGTTGATGATGAGGCGCCGCGCCGGGTCGACCAACTCGCCTTTCTTGCGGCGGCGGCGCTTCTCCGCAGCGCAGGTCTGCTCGTAGATGAGCACGGTCACGCCTTTCATCTCGCGCAGGCGGCGCTGCACGGCGTCGAGCTCGTCGCGGCCGTGGAACTCGGTGCCTTTCGGAAAGCGGGCGTGAATGGCGTCGTACTTGGCGATGTCGTCGGAGAGCACGACCACCTGCGTCGCGCCCTCGGCCTCGACCTGGCGCGCGATGCCGTCGACGGTGATGGTGCCGTCGACCGGCTGGCCGCCGGTCATGGCGACGGCGTCGTTGAAGAGGATCTTGTAGGTGATGTTGGTCTTGGCCGCGATCGCCTGCCTCACCGCCAGGTAGCCTGAGTGGTAGTAGGTGCCATCGCCGAGGTTCTGGAAGACGTGCGGGACCTTGGTGAACTGCGAATGCGAGACCCAGTCGACACCCTCGCCGCCCATCTGGATCAGGCCCGCGGTGTCGCGGTCCATCCACGAGGCCATGAAGTGGCAGCCGATGCCGGCCTGGGCGCGCGAGCCTTCGGGCACCTTGGTCGAGATGTTGTGCGGGCAGCCGGCGCAGAAGTAGGGCACGCGCTTGACGGAGTCGCCCTCGTTCGAGAGCAGCTGCGGCAGCGTGAAGTCGACGACGAGCTCGCGACGATCGAGCTGCGGGAAGCGCGCCGCCAGCCAGACCGCAACGATCTCGATTAGCCGCGACGGGCGCAGCTCGCCGAGCTCGCTGACCAATGGCTGGCCACCGCCATCGCGCTTGCCGGTGATCTTCGGCCGCACCGCGCGGTTGTAGAAAAGGTCGCGCAACTGCTGCTCGACCAGGCCGGCTTTCTCCTCGATGACGAGGATCTCGCCGAGGCCTTCGGCGAAAGCATCGAGGCGCGTCGGCTCCAGCGGATAGGCGAGGCCGACCTTGTACAGGCGCACGCCTGCCTCGGCCAGCGCCGCGAGCGGAATCTCGAGACGGCGAAAGACCTCGAGCAGGTCGAGATGGGCCTTGCCGCAGGTGACGAAGCCGACCGTCGCCTGCGGCGACACGACGACTTCGCGGTCGATCGAGTTGACCTTCGCGAAGGCGCGCACGGCGACGAGCTTGGCGTGCAGGCGCTCCTCGATCCTCAGCGAAGGCAGGTCGGGCCAGCGGTAGTGCAGGCCGTCGACCGGGCGCACGAAGCTCGCGTCTTGCGCCGCTCCGGCATCGACTTCGGCGGCGCTTTTCCAGGCCGCCACGCGCGCGTTCGTCTCGTCGAGATCGACCGTCGAGCCGCTCTCCACCACTTCCGATAGCGCGGTGAAGCCGACCCAGTTGCCGCTGAATCGCGACAGCGCCCAGCCGTAGAGCCCGAACTCGAGGTACTCGGCGACGCTCGCCGGCGCCACGAATGGCATGTGCCACGACTGCAGCGCCGCGTCGCTCTGGTGCGGCATCGACGACGAGACGCAGCCGTGGTCGTCGCCGGCAATCACCAGCACGCCGCCGTGCGGCGACGAACCGTACGCATTGCCGTGCTTGAGGGCGTCGCCGGCGCGGTCGACGCCCGGGCCCTTGCCGTACCACATGGCGTAGACGCCGTCAGCGGTGCGATCGGGGTCGGACTCGACGCGCTGGGTGCCGAGCACCGCCGTGGCGCCGAGCTCCTCGTTGATCGCAGGCAGAAACCTGACGCCGGCGGCGTCGAGCAGCTTCGCGGCCTTCCACGCCTGCTGGTCGACCATGCCGAGCGGCGAGCCGCGGTAGCCGCTGATGAAGCCCTGCGACTTCACTCCGGCGGCGGCGTCGATCGTGTGCTGCATGAGCGGCAGCCGGATCAGCGCCTGCGTGCCGGTGAGAAAGACGGCACCGCCGGCCGCCGCGAGGTTGTCGGCGAGGCGGTAGTCGGGGCGAGCGAGGGATGTCGGCATGGCGGGTTCCTTCGTCATCCTGAACGAAGCGAAAGGATCTCGTCAGGGCTTGACGAACTTGAGCACGATCTCGTCCTTCGGCTGCGGCGGCTCCGGCGTCTCGCGGTCGCGCGGGTCGTTCGGGTTGCGCAGGAACAGGCCCTCGGCGGCGACGCGAAAGCCGGCCGCCTCGATCTCCCGCTTCAGGAACGCTTCCTCGATGCGATGGGTGGTGTTCGACTCCGAGATGCCGGTGCCGGGCCGGCCGGCGTGGTCGGCGACGACATACACGCCACCGTGCCTGAGCGCCGCGAAGACAGCCGCGTTCATGCGGGCGCGGTCGACACCCATGGAGCCGAGGTCGTGGTAGTCGAACATGATGGTGACGACGTCGAACGCGTCGGCTTCGAGCCCTGGCGGCGCCGGGCTCTCGAACGGCCGCTCCACGGCGGCGATGCTGGCGGCCGCCGGCTTCTTCGCGCGCTCGGCCAGCGCCATCGCCGAGGTTCGCGCCGGTGCCGGCCGGCTGGCGTCGCGCGGCCGGCTCTGACCGTAGACGCGGCCGGTCGGGCCGGCAGCGCGCGCCAGCAGCTCGGTCGTGTAGCCGCCGCCGGCGCTGAGATCGAGCGCGACCATGCCCGGCCGTACGCCGATGAAGGCGAGCATCTCCGCCGGTTTGCGGCGAGCGTCGTTGACGCGGTCGGCGCTGCTGCGGTCGGGCGCGGCGACGATGGCCTCGATCTGCGCCGCCGTCAGCATCGGCGGCACGGTCGGCGGTGTCGCCGCACAGGCGCCGAGGATCGCCGCCGTCAAGGTCAGCGCGAACCGCCCGACACGCGCGACCCGCGCTGCCACGGGCCTCGTCGTGACCCGGCGCGGATTCATCAGGCTCGACATCACCGTGAAACCTTCTCGTCGCGCAACGCGCCCAGCCGCAACAGGTGCGATTCGAGTGCGGCGATGCGGTCGAGCAGATCGAGCGCGATGGCGACGCCGGAGTCATTGACCTCGAGGTCGTGGGCCAGCCGCGTCGCCACGCGCAGGCGTGCCAGCGCCGCAGCGCCGAAGCGCCACTCCTCGCGCGTGGCGCCGCCTTCGGGCTGCAACACGCCCTCGACGACCCAGATCTCGACCTGCTGCTCGGAGGTGCCACAGGCGCGGCAAAGCTCGATCGCCGTGAGCTGCAACCCGTCGCCGACAACGCTGCCGCGCAGCGCGGTTCCCGTCTCGTGTGCCATGCCGATCAACCTTGCAGATGTGCCCGCGGCGCGAAGCCCGCGAACGATTTCGCCATCGCTTCGTAGGCTTGGCGCTCGCCATCGGTCTCCGCTTTCGGGAGCGAGACGACGATGACGGCGTAGAGATCGCCCGGCGTCTTGCCCGGCAAGCCGCGGCCCTTGAGACGGAGCTTGCGGCCGGCCGTCGAGCCCTTCGGCACCGAGAGCTGGACGGTGCCTTCGGGGGTCGGCGCGTCAACCGTGGCACCGAGCGCCGCCTCCCACGGCGCCACGGCCAGATCGAAGTAGACATCGGCGCCGTCGACGCGAAAGCGCGGGTGCGGCTTGAACTCGATCTCGAGGAAGAGATCGCCGGCCTTGCCACCGCCGGCTCCCGCCGCGCCCTGCCCGGCCAGGCGCAGGTTCTGGCCGGCACGGATGCCCTTCGGGATGTGGACGTCGAGCGTGCGCTCCTGCAGGCCGCCGCGGCCATCGCCGCCTTCGACCGGCATGCGCAGCGAGATGCTGCGCTCGGCGCCGCGGTAGGAGTCCTCGAGGTCGATCAGCACCTTGGCGTGGTGGTCGCCGCCGGCGGTCGGCCCGCGCTGGCGCGTGCCGCCGCGGCGGCCGCCGAACAGCGACTCGAAAAAGTCGCTGTCGTCGAAGTTGCTCGAGCCGCCTCCGAACGGGTTGCCGCCGGCCTGCG
>JAYTYH010000246.1:0-3171 GCA_043742485.1 Rhizobacter sp. | reverse complement strand
GAAGGGCACGCGCGTGCGGTCCTCGCGCAGGCGGCGGCTGAAATCCTGGCCGAGGCGGTTGATTTCGGCGTCCAGCTCGCGCGCGCGGTCGCGGCCGGCCGGCGGCAACGCGACGCCGGCGTCGTCGAACTTGTCGAGCTGCTGGCGAATGAATGCGCGGTCGATGTCGTCGGCCGGCACGACGGCCTTCAGCGCGGCGTACACGGCGGCGTTCTGGCGCAAGGCGCTGTCGAACGCGTCGGCGGCCCGGTCGCAGGCTTCGGCAGCGTCGCGCAGCGACTTGTCGGGGTGCACGGCGATCAGTACCGCCAGCGGGCCCATCGTGTCCTCGGCACGGCGCTGCAGGGCGTCGAGAGCGGTCAGGACTTCGGCGCCGACGCCGGGCGACATCGCCGCCAGCCCGGCCTCGCCGCGCTTCAGGTCGTCGAGCATCGCCCGGCAGGCGTCGTCGATCTGTGCGGCGGCGGTGTAGACGGGGAAAACGAAGGCGGCCACATCCGGCACAGCGAACGCCGCGGCAGCCCAGCCCGTCACGACAGCGGCGAGCGCCTGCCGCAGCCGGGCGACCCGCATCAGAACGCCGCCTCGTCCATCGTCCGGCAGGTGTCGTCGCGGGTTTCCACCGGCGCCAGCCAGGCGGCGATGCGCGGCAACTCGTAGTGGAAGAAATAGCGGCACGCGGCCAAGCGGCCCAGGCGCGCCGCAGCAGACTCGCCGCCGACGAATTCGGCGGCTTCGGCGCACAGCGCCACGTCGAGCCAGATCCAGCCGACGATCAGGTGGCCGAAGGCCTGAAGGTACGGCGTGGCGTTGGCCAGCGCCTCGGCCGGCTCGCCGGTCGACCAGGCGGCGGCGGTGGCGCGCCGCACGTGGTCGAGGGCTTCCTCCAGCGCCGCCGCATGGCCGGCCAGCCGCGGCACCGCGGCGGCGCGCGCCGCCGTCTCGCCGACCTTGCGCGCAACTAGACTCAGCCCTGCCCCGCCGCGCATCGTCACCTTGCGGCCGAGCAGATCCAGCCCCTGAATGCCGTGCGTGCCCTCGTGGATCATGTTCAGGCGGTTGTCGCGCCAGTACTGCTCGACCGGGAAGTCGCGCGTGTAGCCGTAGCCGCCGAGCACCTGGATGGCCAGACTGTTGGCCTCCAGGCACCACTCGCTCGGAAAGCTCTTGGCGATCGGCGTCAGCATTTCCAGCAGCAGCCGGGCCTCGGCTGCGGCGGCTTCATCGGCGGTGTTGGCCTCGTCGACCAGCCGGGCGCAGTAAAGCTCCAGCGCCAGGGCGCCTTCGCAATAACTCTTCTGCGCCAGCAGCATGCGCTTCACGTCGGCGTGCTCGACGATCGGCACCTGCGGCTGCGTCGCGTCCTTGCCGGCCGCCGTGGCAGGCCGTCCCTGCGGGCGCTGCCGGGCGTAGTCGAGCGAGGCTTCGTAGCCGGCGATGCCGAGCATCGTCGCCCCCAGGCCGACGCCGATGCGGGCCTCGTTCATCATGTGGAACATGCAGCCCAGGCCCTCGCCCGGCTTGCCGACCAGATAGCCGATGGCCCCCGCGGCGCCGCGCACCGGGAACCTGCCCTCGCCCAGGTTGAGCAGCGTGTTGGTCGTGCCGCGGTAGCCGAGCTTGTGGTTCAGGCCGGCCAGCGCCACGTCGTTGCGCTCGCCGGTCAGCGTGCCGTCGGGCGCGGCCAGCCACTTCGGCACGATGAACAGCGAGATGCCGCGCGTTCCCGCCGGCAGCCGGCCGTCGGGGCCGGGAATCTTCGCCAGCACGAGATGGACGATGTTTTCGGTCAGTTCGTGCTCGCCCCCCGAAATCCACATCTTGTTGCCGCGCAGTCGGTGCCGCGGGCCGAGCGGGTCGGCCGCGGCATCGTCGCCCCCAGACCGACGCCGATGCGCGCCTCGTTCATCATGTGGAACATGCAGCCCAGGCCCTCGCCCGGCTTGCCGACGAGGTAGCCGATGGCGCCCGCCGCGCCGCGCACCGGAAACCTGCCTTCGCCCAGGTTGAGCAGCGTGTTGGTCGTGCCGCGGTAGCCGAGCTTGTGGTTCAGGCCGGCCAAGGCCACATCGTTGCGCTCGCCGGTCAACGTGCCGTCGGGAGCGGCCAGCCACTTCGGCACGATGAACAGCGAAATGCCGCGCGTTCCTGCCGGCAGCCGGCCGTCGGGGCCGGGAATCTTCGCCAGCACGAGATGCACGATGTTTTCGGTCAGCTCGTGCTCGCCGCCCGAAATCCACATCTTGTTGCCGCGCAGGCGGTGGCGCGGGCCCAGCGGGTCGGCTTCGAAATCGTCGCCGTCGGGCACGGCGCGCGTCGCCACGTCCGACAGGCTGGAGCCGGCCTGCGGCTCTGACAGCGCCATCGTGCCGAACCATCGGCCGGCGAACTCGGCGGCGGCGAACACTTCGCGCTGTGCGGGCGTGCCGTGCGCCATCAGCAGCCGCGCGTTGCCCTTGGTCAGCATCGCGTAGCCACCGAGCGCGATGCTGGCCTTCGAAAAGAATGCGTTGGCCGCCATCTCGACGACGCACGGCAGCTGCATGCCGCCGTCTTCATACGATTGCGACGCGGCGAGCATGCCGCTCTCGGCATAGGCGCGGGTAGCGTCGTGGGTAGCCTGCGGCAGGTGCACGCGCTCGCCGTCGAAATGCGGCTCGTCAGTGTCGATCTGCCGGTTGAACGGCGCGAATTTCTCGCGCGCTATGCGCTCGCAGGTGTCGAGGACCGAGTCGAAAGTTTCGCGGGAGTGGTCGGCGAAGCGGGGGCGCTGGGTGAGGGATTCGACGTTGAGCCAGTCGTGGAGGAGGAAGTCGGCGGTTTGACGGTAGGTCATATTGTTGTCACACAAGCTTATTTATAGAAATTACAACAATACAAACAGGTTTTCTATTTTTAGATAAATCTAAACCCACTTGAGTTATCAATGATTTTTCTTACACTATTATTTTTGATAATAATCAAACACCCGAGATTCTGGATTCGACTGAAAATTGACCAGCGATCAAACCTGCAACAGACACATCTTCATCAACGCCTGGCCAATGGATACCTTCACCATCTCCAAGCAACTCAAAATTGGCTCGGTCCGCTGACGACGCATGGGCAAGACGCGGAAACCAAGCGATTGGAACAGACAACCAGCGGCCGTCTGTGAGTGACACGCGCAGT
>JAYTYH010000245.1:0-1676 GCA_043742485.1 Rhizobacter sp. | reverse complement strand
GGGCGCAGTGGCTGTCGGGGCCGTTCAAGGGCAACTTCGACCTGACCGTGATCAGCCACGTCGAGCCGCTCGACTTCGACCGCTACGGCGACCCGGCCTACTACTACGGCTACGACTCGAAGGCCTACCGCGACCTGCTTGCCGCCTACAACTCGAGCACCGACGCCAAGGGCCGCACCAAGCTGCTCGGCGACATCCAGCGCCAGCTCGCGACCGACAGCGTCAACGCCTACCTGTTCCAGCTGCCGCAGTTCGCCGTCGGCGACAAGCACCTGAAGGGCCTCTGGAGCAGCTCGCCGATCTTCGCCAACGACCTCGGCGCGCTGGCCTGGCAATAGGGCGCGACACAGTCCCATGGCGTTCCTCCACGACCTCAGCGCGTCCGAGCTGCTGCCGCGCTTTCGTGATCGCTCGTTGTCACCGGTCGAGGCAACACAGGCCGTGCTCGACCGCATCGCGGTCTGGGAGCCGCACCTGCACGCGACCTGGGCACTCGACGCCGAGGCGGCGCTGGCGACGGCTCGCGTGGCCGAGTCGCGCTGGCTCCGCCACGCGAGCGGCGAAGGCGTGGGCGCACTCGAAGGCGTGCCGGTGATGATCAAGGAGAACATCGCCACCCGCGGCACGGCGCTGCCACTCGGCACCGCCGCCACGGTGCTCACGCCGGCGCTGCACGACGCGCCGCCGGCGGCACGGCTGCGCGATGCCGGCGCCGTCATCCTCGGCAAGACGACGATGCCCGACTACGGCATGTTGTCGTCGGGCCTGTCGAGCTTTCATGCCCTGGCGCGCAACCCGTGGGACCTCAGCAAGGGCCCGGGCGGCAGCAGCGCCGGTGCCGGCGCCGGCGTGGCGGCCGGCTACGGGCCGCTGCACCTCGGCACCGACATCGGCGGCTCGGTGCGGTTGCCGGCCGGCTGGTGCGGCATCTTCACGCTGAAGCCGAGCAACGGCCGCATCCCGATCGACCCGCCGTATGCCGGCCGCGCTGCCGGGCCGATGACGCGCACCGTTGCCGACGCGGCGCTGATGATGGGCGTGCTGGCCAGTGCCGACGACCGCGACACCATGAGCCTGCCGCACGAGGCCATCGCCTGGTCGCAGCTCGAGCGCAACGTGCGCGGCCTGCGCATCGGCCTGCTGCTCGATGCCGGTTGCGGCCTGCCCGTCGATCCGGAGATCGCCGCCGCCGTGCAGCTCGCGGCCGATCTCTTCGCCGCGGCCGGCGCCCACGTCGAGCGGATTGCGCCGTTCTTCACGCGCGAGATGCTCGACGGCATGGACGCGTTCTGGCGCATGCGCTCCTGGCTCGACTGGTCGGCATTGCCGGCCGAACGGCAGGCCAAGGTGCTGCCCTTCATCGTCGACTGGCTGAAGGGCGGCGCCCGTCTCAGCGGCGAGCAGGTCTTTCGCGGCTACAGCCAGATGGGGGCGATGCGCGAGGCCGCCGTCGCCGCGCATCGCCCGTACGACGTCGTGCTCTCGCCGACGGCGCCGATCGCCGCCTTCGCCGCCGAGCTGGCCTCGCCCACCGGCGATGCCCAGCGGCCGCTCGAGCACATCGCCTTCACCGTGGCCTACAACATGAGCGAGCAACCGGCCGCGAGCATCAACTGCGGCTACACGAGCGCGGGATTGCCGATCGGTCTGCAGATCGCCGGCAAGCGCCACGACGA
>JAYTYH010000244.1:0-2910 GCA_043742485.1 Rhizobacter sp. | reverse complement strand
CGTTCGGTGGGTAGCCCTGCATGCAGGCGTAGATGCAGGCGCCGATCGCATAGATGTCGGTCCACGGGCCGAGCGTGCCGTCGCGCCGGTACATCTCCGGCGCGGCGAAGCCGGGCGTGTACATCGGCCGGATAAAGTTGCCTTCCTTGCTCAGCACTTCGCGGGCGGCGCCGAAGTCCAGCAGCACGGCCTTGTTCTCGTTGGTGATGAAGATGTTCGCCGGCTTGATGTCCAGGTGCAGCATCTTGTGCTGGTGAACGATGCGCAGGCCGCGCAATATCTCGTCGAACAGGGAACGAATCGTCGATTCCCGAAATACCTTGTCACGTTTGAGATCGCGCGCGGTGACGATGAAATCCTGCAGGGTATCGCCCTGCAGGTAATTCATCACCATGTAGACGGTTTCGTTTTCGCGGAAGAAATTGAGCACCGAGACGACGCTCGTGTGCGATATCTGCGCCAGCGAACGGCCCTCCTCGAAGAAGCTCTTCAGGCCGAGCCGGTAGAGCGGCTGTTTTTCGGGCTTGACGCGGGGCGTCAGCTCGCCCGGCGAGCGCTCGGCGAGCGACGAAGGCAGGTATTCCTTGAGGGCCACCAGCTTGCGATCGGGGTCTTCGCAAAGATAGACGACGCCGAATCCGCCGGCCGCCAGTTTCTTGATGACCTGATAGCCGCCCACGACCGTGCCGGATGGCAATGGTGCGGGTTTTGGCTTTGACATAATCGATTGAAAATACAGGGAAAAACGCGTGGCAGTTTACAGCATGACCGGCTATGCAAATGCCGCCGCAAGCCTGGTTTCGCCTGCTCCGGCAGCATTGCACGAAGCGGGCCACGAAGACCCGAATCATGGCTTGCCGGCGGCCGCGGCAAGCGTCGAAATGCGCTCGGTCAACGGCCGTTTTCTCGATCTCGCGCTGCGCCTGCCCGATGAGTTGCGCGGCCTCGAGCCAGCCCTGCGCGAACTCATCACGGCGCGCTTCAAGCGCGGCAAGATCGAGCTGCGGCTGAGCACCTGCGCCGCGGGCGAGAAGAGCGTGCCGGAGCCCGGCCTCGAGCTGCTCGGCGAGCTCGCCCGCGTCGAGGCGAAGGTCCGCGAGCGGCTGCCGCAGGCGCGCTCGCTGTCCGTGAACGAGGTGCTGCAGTGGTGCCGCACCGCCCCCGAAGCGCCGGCGTCGGAAGTCTCGGTGCTCGACGCTGCCCGGCGCTGCGTCGAAGGCCTGGCCGAGGCACGGGCGCGCGAAGGCGCACGGCTGGCGGCGGTGCTGGCCGAGCGCGTCGGCCACTTGCGCACCCTGGCCGACGCGGCCGAGCCGCTGGTGCCGAGCGCCGTCGCCCGCCAGCAGCAGCGCTTTCTCGACCGCTGGAAAGAGGCGCTCGAGAAAGTCGGCGGCGCCCAGACCGTCACGCGCGAGGCGATCGAGGAGCGGGCGCTGAACGAAGCCGCGGCCTACGCGATCCGGGTCGACGTGGCGGAGGAGCTGGCGCGACTGCGCTCGCATCTCGACGAGGTCACGCGCCTGCTCGCCAAGGGCGGCGAGATCGGCAAGCGCCTCGAGTTCCTGATCCAGGAGCTGTTGCGTGAGGCGAACACGCTGGGCTCGAAGTCACCGTCGATCGAGATGACGACGATCGCCGTCGACATGAAGGTCGCGATCGAGCAGCTGCGCGAGCAGGTCCAGAACGTCGAGTAGGCGGCGCTTCCTCGAGTTTCGACTTCGGCAGGCGCGCCGTTCACGGCATGCCGACGGCGCGCACCAGCAGGCTCGAGCCGGCAGCGAGCAACAGCAGCCGTACCGCCTGCGCCGCACGCAGCGCCGGCAGGCGGGCGTGCAGGCGGCTGCCCACGAAGTAGCCGAAGGCGGCGCACGGCAGCAACGTGCCGGCCAGCGCCAGCAGGTCGGGCTGGCCGTAGAAGCCGCTGCTCGTGAAGAGCGCCAGCCGCAGCCACGCGGTGCAAAAGACGAGCGTGCCGACGGTCGCCCGCAGCGCCGACTTGTCGAGCAGCCGGCGCGCCAGGTAGATCGTGTAGATCGGCCCGCCGGTGCCGTAGAGCGCGGTGAAGGCGCCGCCCACGAGTCCGGCCGGCGCCGCCCAGCGCGGCGAGATCAGCGACGTCGGCACGCGACTGAGCAGGCTCCATATCGCATAGCCGGCGACGAAGACGCCGAGGCCGAGCAGCAGCCAGCGTTCGTCGACGTGGACGAGCAGCGTCCAGCCGATCGCCATGCCGGCGACGAGCCAGGGGACCAGCCGCAGCAGCTCGGCCTTGCCGAGATGGCGGCGGTTGCCGACGCCGAGCAGCAGGCCTGCGCAGAGGTCGAAGACCAGCATCATGGGTACCGCGAAACGCAAGGGGAAGATCTGCGCCAGCAAGGGCAGCGCGACGATGCCGGCGCCGAAGCCGGTCAGCCCGAAGACGACGTAGCCGAGCGCGACGATGGCGCCGGCGGCCAGCAGCGTCGGCCAAGGCAGGTCGAACATCGGCGCCGCGCTCGAGCCGCCGCGTCAGCGCCGGATCACCGGGGCGGCGACGCCTTCGATCATCACGTTCAGGCACGCCGGCAAACCGCTGGCACGCGCTCGTTCGGCCGCCGTGGCCACGGCCTCCGGTGCAGTGACGAGCTCGCCGTGGCCGCCGAAGGCCCGCGCGACGGCGTCGTAGCGCGTCTCGTGCAGCTCGCAGCCGATGAGCCGCTCGGCGCCGTAGTCGCGCAGCTGGATCTGGTACTCGGCGTTCCAGCGCGCGTCGTTGCCGATCGCGGCGACAAAGCCGAGGCCGTAGCGCACCGCCGTGTCGAACTCGGCGATGTGAAAGCCGACGGTGCCGTCTCCCATCACGGCGACCACTGGCGCCTCGGGCTCGGCGCAACGTGCCGCCAGCGCATACGGCAGCCCCGAGCCGATCGC
>JAYTYH010000243.1:0-2748 GCA_043742485.1 Rhizobacter sp. | reverse complement strand
CAACGGCAAGCTGTGCGGCGACATCGGCTTTCCGCAGATCGACCCGGCGCACGACCGCGCCATGATCTGCGGCGGCCCGGCGATGCTGAAGGACATGCGCGCCGTGCTCGAAGCTGCCCGCTTCACGATCTCGGCAGGCATCGGCCAGGCTGGCGACTACGTGATCGAGCGCGCCTTCGTCGAGAAGTAGCGCCGCTGTTCAACGGCCGGGCGCGAGGGCCTGGACCTCGATCTCGATGCCGGCACCGCCGTAGAGCTGCGCCTGCACGGTCGAACGCGCCGGCAGGGCAGCGCCGAAGTGGCGCCGGTACTCTTCGTTGAAGGCCGGGAAGTCGTTCCAGTCGGAGAGCCACACGGTGGCCCGGATCACGTCGGCCAGCGACGCGCCGCATTCGCCGAGCGTTGCGGCGATGCGCTCGATCACCGTCCGCGTCTGCGTGCCGATGTCGCCGTGCACCAACTGCCCCTCGGCGGTCATCGGCAGCACGCCGGAGAGGAACAGGAAGCCGCCGGCGCGCACCGCTTTCGAGAACGGCATCGGCAGCGGCGTCGGCGTGCGCTCGATTGGATTCGGCGCGATCGGATTCATGCGCTGGCTCCTTCGCCGGGCCGCGGCGCGGCACTGCGGTTGACGCCGGCGTCGCGCCGGATGACCTGGCCGCTGCGCGCGCCGCTGTGGGCGCCGTGCTGCCAGGTGACGGTGCCGTTGACGACGACCGCATCGATGCCGTCGGCCGGCACCGTCGGCGCCTCGTAGGTGGCGGAGTCGCGGATGGTGGCCGCGTCGAACACCACCACGTCGGCGTGCTGGCCGACGGCGAGCGTGCCGCGGCCGGTGAGGCCGAAGTTGCGCGCCGTCAGGCCGGTCATCTTCCAGACCGCGGTCTCGAGAGGGAACAGGCCGAGGTCGCGGCTGTAGTGGCCGAGGACGCGCGGGAACGTGGCCCAGAGGCGCGGGTGCGGCTTGTCGCCGATGGGGATGCCGTCGGAGCCGATCATGGTCTCGTCGAAGGCGAGGATGCGCTGCACGTCGTTCTCGTCCATCAGGAAGTAGATCGCGCTGCCCGGTTGCAGCCGGCGCGCCGCGTCGTCGTTCGAGAGGCCCCACTCGGCGGCGATGTCCTTCAGGTCGCGGCCGGCGCACTCCGGGTGCGGCACGCTCGAGGCGATCAGGACCCGGCCTTCGAGCATGCCGCGGTCGGTGCGGATCATGGTCGAGCCGGCGTTGTACGGATAGCAGTCGAGCGAGACGCACTGGCGGCCCATGGCGGCGCGGATGTGCGGCAGCGTCACCGCCGACTTGCCGAAATTCGGCACGTTCTGCACCTTGTGGTGCGAGACGACGACCGGCACGTCGAGCTCGCGGCCGATCCGAAAGGTCTCGTCGAGCGCGTCCATGACCTTGTCGGCCTCGTCGCGCATGTGGGTCACGTAGACGCCGCCGCTGCCGGTGAGCGGCCGCGCCACCTCGATGATTTCCTCGGTGCTCGCCTTCACGGCCGGCGGATAGAAGGTTCCCGTCGACAGGCCGATCGCGCCGGCGGCCAGCGCCTCGGCGACGAGCGCCTGCATGGCCGCGATCTCGCTCTCGCTGGCGACGCGGTCGAGCGAGCGCATGGTCATGACGCGCAGCGTCGAGTGGCCGACCATCGCCGCGACGTTGACCGACGACGGCGTGCGCTCGAGCTGCGCGAAGTAGGCGGCGAAGCTGCCGAAACGCGCGCTCGCGGCGGCATCGAGCAGGTCGAGCGGCGACGGCAGCGGGCAGTCGCCGCTCAGGGGCGCGATGCTGATGCCGCAGTTGCCCGAGACCACGGTCGTCACGCCCTGCGAGACCTTGAACGACATGTCGGCCTGCGAGAGCACGGCCTGGTCGTCGTGGGTGTGCGAGTCGATGAAGCCGGGCGCGACGATGCGGCCGCGCGCGTCGATCTCGGTCGCCGCCGTGGCCGAGGCCAGGTCGCCGATGGCGGCGATGCGGTCGCCGCGGATGCCGACGTCGGCATCGAAGCGCGGCGCCTTGCTGCCGTCGATCACGGTGCCGCCGCGGATGAGGAGGTCGAAGTGTTGCGTGTCCGAGGTGATCATGAAGGGTGGCTCCGGTGGGGTGGCGCTAGCGGAAGTGGCAGGCGACCCACTGGCCGCCTTCGCGCGGCGTGAGCGCCGGGTCCTGCTCGCTGCAGACGGCCTGCGCGAGCGGGCAGCGGGTGTGGAAGCGGCAGCCGCTCGGCGGGTTGGCGGGGCTCGGCGGGTCGCCCTCGAGCAGGATGCGGCGCGGCTTGACGCGCGGGTTCGGCACCGGCACGGCCGAGAGCAGGATCTCGGTGTACGGGTGGCGCGGCGCCGCGAACAGCAGCTGCCGCGGCGCGACCTCGACGATGCGGCCCAAGTACATCACTGCCACGCGGTGGCTGATGTGGCGCACCACCGCGAGGTCGTGGGCGACGAACAGGTAGGCGAGGCCGAACTCGGCCTGCAGGTCGCAGAGCAGGTTGATGACCTGCGCCTGCACCGAGACGTCGAGTGCCGTGACCGGCTCGTCGCAGACGATCAGCTTCGGGTTGAGCGCCAGGGCGCGGGCGATGCCGAGGCGTTGCCTCTGGCCGCCCGAGAACTCGTGCGGGTACTTCTTCATCGCCTCCGGGCGCAGCCCGACCTTGGCGAACAGCCACTCGACGCGCTCGCGCCGCTGCGCCGCCGTGGCCGTGCGGCCGACCTCCGGGAAGTTGCGCATCGGCTCGGCAACAA
>JAYTYH010000242.1:0-2666 GCA_043742485.1 Rhizobacter sp. | reverse complement strand
GTGCGGGTGCGGCGCCGGTCGTCGTGCCGATGCACACGCGCGTCGCCGCGCCACCGGCGGCGGGCGACACCGCGCCTGTCGTGTTCGAGACGCTGACCGACATCGAGCTCGTGCGCGCGCAGGCGGTGCGGGCGCTTTACGTCGACGCCGGTCACCGGCGCGTGGCGGACGTGAGCGCGATGCTGTCGATCGTCGGTTGGCAAGGCGACGCTTCGGCCGTGTCGACAGCGGTCGTCAACGCACTACACATCGCGCAGCGCGCGGCCTTCGGCGTGCCGGGTCTCAAGCAAGTGCGGGTGCAGATCGGCGTGGCGCACGATCACGCACCGCAGGCGGGGCCCGCGCCGTGGCTGATCGAATGGGTCGTGCCCGCGCCGAAGGGCGAACTGCCGCTGGTGGTCGTCAGCGACACGACCTCGGGCCTGGCGCACAGCGGCGAAGTCGTACTGGCAGCGCCGCCCGCCTGGCCCGTCGCAGCGGTCGACGGCATCGAGTCGCTCTGGCTGACGCTGCGCCTGGCCCGCGTGCCCGAGCCGGACGTCTCGGTCGACCCGACAGCGGCGCCGCCAACGCCACCGCACATGCCGCGTCTTGCAGCGCTGACCGTGCGCGCCATCGCGGCCACGGCCCCTGCAGCGCTCGTCGCGGCATGCCACGACGGTGTGCCGCTCGACATCAGCAAAGACTTCTTTCCGTTCGGCGAGCGCCCGCGTTTTGGCACTGTCTTTCAGCTCCACGGCCCCGCGTTCGCCGAACCCGGCAACCGGGTCGAGTTGCACATCGCACTGACCAACCCCGAAGGCTCCAGCACGACGCCGATCCCGCCGGTGAGTCGCGCCGGGCGGCCGGTGCTCGCTTGGGAGATTTCGACCGCGCACGGCTTCCAGCCGATCGCCGCTTCCGACGGCACGCGGGCGCTGACGCAAGATGGCACCGTCGCGTTCACCGTGCCCGATGGCGTGGCCGCCGTCACCGTGGCCGGCAAGTGCGGGCCGTGGGTGCGTGCGCGGCTCGCGGCAGGTCACTACGGCGCCCCGGTGCTGATGGAGGGCACGACGGTGCCGGTGCCGCGTGCACCCGCCATCCGGTCGCTGGCCGTGAGCTCGGCGCTGGAGCGTGGCCCGCTCGCGCCCGAGCATCTGGTGTCGCAAGGTGCGCTCGCGAGCCGGCATGTCGATCCGTTGCTGGTGGCGCCAGCGGACGCGTTCGTCGCGCCAGATGTTGAGGGTGCGGCACTCTACGTCGCGCTGGCGGCCGAGCCGGGTGCGCTGATCGCGCAGCGCCTGATCCACTGGCATGTCCGGCCCGCGCTGCCGCCGCCGCCGCTGGCGCTCGGTGAGGCGCTGCCTAGCGACGCCGCGCCGCGCTGGCAGCTGCACGCCGCCGATGGCTGGCGCGACGTCGTCGTGCAAGACGCGTCGGCCGGCTTCACGCAGTCGGGCCTCGTGACGTTGACGTTGCCGAGCAGCCCCTCGCCGTGGCAGGGCAGCGTGCCCGACCCGGCTGCCGCGTTCGCATGGTTGCGTGTCGTCTGGCCGGGCGGGACCACGCCTCCCAGTGTGCCGGTCGGCCTGGCGATCAACAGCGTCGCGGCCCGCCAGTCGCAACAGCTGCGCAACGAGATCGTGGGTTCGAGCAACGGCCGGGCGGCGCAGGCATTCAAGGCACTGCGCACGCCGATCATCGGCGACGCACTGCTCCAGGTTCGCGAAGGCGACGATGCGTGGGTATCCTGGCAAGAAATCGACGATCTGTTGGCCTCGAACGCCGAAGCGCGCCACTTCATGCTTGATCGCTCGACCGGCGAACTGCGTTTCGGCGACGGCCGCTTCGGCAGCATCCCGCCGCCCGGGGCAAACAACATTCGCCTGCGCCACTACGCGAGCGGCGGTGGCCGCCGTGGCAACCAGCCGGCCGGCGCGATCACGCAATTGCTCAGCGCGATACCGGCGGTGGAATCGATGGTCAACGTCGAGCCCGCCACGGCCGGGCTGGATGCCGACGATGCTGCTCGCGTGCGCAGCCATGCCAGCGCGTGGCTGCGGCATCGTGATCGTGCGATCTGCGCCGACGACTTCGCCGATCTCGCGCTGCGTGCTTCGCCCGAGGTCGCGCGCGCGTTCTGCGTCGCCGGCCTCGACCTCGGCGCCGCGCTGCCGAGCGGTGCCACCCGCGACGCGCAGGCCCAGGTCGGCATCGTCAGCGTCATCGTCATCCCGCAGGGCCACGACGCGGCGCCGCAGCCCGACTTGCCGCTGCTCGCGACCGTGAAGTCGTATCTCGACGCACGCCGCCCGGCGGCGGGCCGGCTCGTCGTCGTCGGGCCGAGCTACGCGAGCGTGGCGGTGCGGCTGCAGATCGTCGTCGACGACGGTTGGTCGCCGTACGACGTGGCCGCAGAGTGCAGCCGGCAGGTGGCGCAGTTCCTGCACCCGGTCGATGGCGGTGCCGACGGCCGCGGCTGGGCGCTCGGCCAACGACCGCACCGATCCGATGTCAACGGCCTGCTCGACGCGATTGATGGCGTGGCGCTGGTGCGCGCCCTGACGCTGTTGATCGACGCGCCGGTGGCCATGCCGTTCGTGGTGTCGGCCGGCGTGATCGTCGTGACTCCCGTCGAGGCGCCGTGATGAACGCCGTGATGAACACCGTGATTGCCGACCCGG
>JAYTYH010000241.1:0-6882 GCA_043742485.1 Rhizobacter sp. | reverse complement strand
CGACGTCGGCCGCACCCGACCTGACCCTCGCGAAGAAGGCGCCGCTGCCGGCCCGGCTGGCGCCGCAGCTGGCGACGCTGGCTGCCGCGGCGCCGCCGGGCGACTGGCTCGTCGAGACCAAGTTCGACGGCTACCGGCTGATGGCGCGCATCGACGCGGGCAAGGCACGGCTGATCACGCGCGGTGGCCACGACTGGACCGACAGGATGCTGCCGCTGGCGACGGCGATCGAGGCGTTGGGCATCGCTTCGGCCTGGCTCGACGGTGAGATCGTGGTCATGAACGCCGCCGGCGTGCCCGACTTCAACGCCTTGCAGAACGCGATGGACACGGCCGCCAGCGAAGCCATCGGGTACTTCGTTTTCGATCTGCCGTTCCACGGCGGGCTCGACCTGCGCGCGGTGCCGCTGCAGGCCCGCCGGGCCGTGCTCGCCGAGGTCATCGGCGACAAGGGTGGCGACCGCGTCCGTCTCAGCCAGACCTTCCCGGCGGCACCGGCGCGGATGCTCGAAGCGGCGCGCGCCATGAAGCTCGAAGGCATCATTCTCAAGCGGCCCGACGCGCCCTACGTGTCGCAGCGCAGCGAGACCTGGCTCAAGCTGAAGATCTCGCTGCGCCAGGAGTTCGTGGTCTGCGGCTTCACCGACCGCGCCGGCGCCGCCCGCGAGGTCGGCGGCCTGCTGCTCGGCACCTACGAGGGCGGCGCGCTGGTCTACGCCGGCAACGTCGGCACCGGCTGGAACGCCAAGGCCGGCCGCGACCTGCACGCGCGCCTGGTCGCCCTCGCGGTCGAGACGCCGACGCTAGCCGTGGCGTCGATCCAGCCCGGCCGCTGGTCGCGCCGCACCGCCGGCACCGAGCGCTGGGTGAGGCCGGAGCTCGTCGCCGAGGTCGCCTTTCGCGAGTGGACGCCCGACGGCCACGTGCGCCACGCCGTCTTCGCCGGCCTGCGTGCCGACAAGCCGGCGCACGAGGTCAGCCGCGAGGTCTCGAACGCCGCGACATCCGACGTTGCGCCCGCCCGCGTGACGCCGGCGAGCAGCGTCAAGGTCACGCATCCCGAGCGCGTCGTCGACCCGACGACCGGCCTCACCAAGCTGGCGCTGGTGCGCTACTACGAGAGCATTGCCGAGCGCATGCTGCCGCACCTCGCCGACCGGCCGGTCTCGCTGGTGCGCGCGCCCCAGGGCATTACCGGCGAGCTCTTCTTCCAGAAGCATCCGGAGACGCGCATGCCCGGCCTGCGCGAGTTCGACCCGTCGATCTGGCCCGGCCACTCGGCGCTGCTCGGTGTCGACACTGCCGACGCCCTGGTCTCGGCGGCGCAGATGAACACCATCGAGTTCCACACCTGGAACTCGACCGCCAAGAAGATCGACCGGCCCGACCGCGTCATCTTCGACCTCGACCCGGGCGAGGGCGTGACCTGGGCCCACATCCAGGAAGCCGCCGTCCTGACCCGCGCCATCCTCACCGAGCTCGGCCTCGAAAGCTGGCTGAAGACGAGCGGCGGCAAAGGCCTGCACGTCGTCGCACCGCTGGCGCCGAAGCTCGGCTACGACACCGTCAAGGGTTTCTCGCAGGCGGTGGTGCAGCACCTCGCCAAGACGATTCCGCAGCGCTTCGTGGCCAGGAGCGGCGGCGCCAATCGCGTCGGCCGGATCTTCGTCGACTACCTCCGCAACGGTCATGGCCAGACCACGGCGGCGGCCTTCTCGGCGCGCTCGCGGCCGGGCCTGGGCGTCTCGATGCCGGTGAGCTGGGAGCAGCTCATGCAGCTCAAGGGCGGCGCCCAGTGGACGATCTCGACGGCACGCGAGTACCTGAGCTTCGAGACCGCCGATCCATGGGCCGGCTACTGGACTTCGCGGCAGACGCTCACCGCGGGCATGAAGACGCTGGGCTACCGGCCGTAGGCAGCGCGCAACGTGCGGCGTGACAAGGCGCTGCGCTTGCCCCTATGCTGCGCGTCCGCCGCGGCCCCGGCCGCGGCCCAGCCCGTGACTTGGAGGAGCCCGCATGGCCGCCCGATCGATCGCTTCGCTCTCCCTTTCCTTCGGCCTCGTGTCGATCCCGGTCAAGCTCTACTCGGCCACCGAGAGCAGCGCCGCCGTGCGCTTCAACATGCTCGCCAAGGACGGCTCGCGCCTGAAGCAGCAGTACGTGTCCGAGAAGGACCAGCAACCGGTCGAGCGCGCCGAGATGATCAAGGGCTACGAGTTCGAGAAGGACCGCTTCGTGCTGTTCGAGCCCTCGGAGCTGAAGGCACTGCAGGAAAGCCCGAGCCACACCATCGACATCGTCGCCTTCATTCCCGAGAAGGCGGTCGATCCGATCTTCTACGACAAGGCCTACTTCCTGGCTCCCGACAAGCGCGGCGCCAAGCCCTACAACCTGCTCATCGAGGCGATGCGCGCGAGCGGCCGCTGCGCCCTTGCCAAGTGGGCCTGGAAGGCCAAGCAATACGTGGTGCAGGTGCGCCCCGCCGAAGACGGCCTGGTCCTGCAGCAGCTGCTCTACGCAGACGAAGTGCGCTCCATGAAGGAGCTCGAGATCGAGAAGGTGAGCGTCTCGCCGGCCGAGCTCAAGCTCGCCATGCAGCTCATCGAGCAGATCAGCGAAGACACCTACGACCCGACGATGTTCGAGGACGAGGAGAAGAAACGCATCCTCGCCGCCATCGACGAGAAGATCGCCGGCAAGCAGATCGTCGCCAACGAGCCGCACGAGACCGAGTCGAGCGGCGGCGGCCAGGTCATCGACCTGGTCGAGGCGCTGCGGGCCAGCCTCGGCACGCGCGGCGCGAAGGCGAAGCCGGCGCAGGCCGCCGCCAGGCCGCTGCCGATCACGAAGGCGCCGGTCGCCGCGGTGGCCGAGGCCGCCGCCGAGCCGGAGGTGGCGTCGGCGCGCAAGGGCGTCAAGCGGGCGCAGAAGGCCGACGCGGAGGCCGTGCCGACCCCGGTGCGGGCACGCGCGAAGAAGTGACGTGACGACGCGCGAGCCCGAAGGCGCCCCGTACACCGTCCGCAGCATCCAGGAGATGCTCGGCCTCTCGCGCGGTGTCATCGCCGGCCTCGTCGCCTCCAGTTTCGTGGTGCCGCGGCGCGGTGCGCGCAACGAGCACCGCTTCACTTTTCGCGACGTCGTGCTGCTGCGCACGGCGGCCGACCTGCAGTCGGCGAAGATCGCACCGAAGAAGATCATCGCCGCGCTGCGCAAGCTGAGGACGAGCCTGCCCGCCGAGCTGCCGCTGAGCGGCCTGCGCATCAGCGCCGTCGGCAACGACGTCACGGTGCGCGACGCCGGCTCGCAGTGGCATGCCGAGTCGGGCCAGCTGGTGATGGATTTCGAGCTGGCGCCGCAGCAGGGCAACGTCACCTTCCTGCAGCGTCGTCTCGGCCGTGCGGCGCCGGCCGAGGCGGCCGAAGACAGCGCCGACGCCGCGACCTGGTTCGCGCGCGCCGAGGCGCTCGAGAGCCGCGACCTGCGCTCGGCCGAAGCCGCCTACCGGCGTGCTCTGGCGCTCGACCCCGGCCACGCCGACGCCTCGCTCAACCTCGGCGCGCTGCTCTGCGAAGCCAGCCGTTGCGACGAGGCGGTGGCGCTCTACGATGAAGCGGTGCGCCGCAATCCCGGCGAAGCGCTGCTGCACTTCAATCGCGCCATCGCCCTCGAAGACCAGGGCCGCCAGACCGAAGCGCTGGCCAGCTACGCCACCAGCCTGCGGCTCGCGCCCGACCTCGCCGACGCCCACTACAACGCCGCCCGGCTGCACGAAGAACTCGGCGACGGCAAGCAGGCGGTGCGCCACTTCAGCGCCTATCGGCGCCTGCAGCGCTAGCGACTGCCGCGCTTCGCGGCCGCGGCCGCGGCGGCGCTGAGGCCTATCCGAAGGCTCGAATCGCGGCGCCGATGCGCTCGAAGTCGGTTGCGGCCACGAACACCACGCCGGCGATGGCGCCCGACAAATGGGCGTCGTGGTTGACGCGGCCGCCGCCGCGTCGCGAAGCCCAGATCGAGTAGCCGAGGTAGGCCAGGGCGAACAGCGGTGCCGGGATCGGCACCGGCAAGGGCAGCATGTAGATCGACGAGCGCGGGAAGTAGACGATCGAGGCGAACAGCACGGCCAGGATGGCGCCCGACGCGCCGAGCGTGCGGTAGTCGGGGTCGTGCCGGTGCACGAGCCAGGTGCCGAAGTCGCTGCCGAAGAGTCCGAACGCGTAGAGCGCCAGGAACATGCCGCTGCCGATCTCGCGCTCGAGGTTGAAGCCGAAGGCCCAGAAGGTAAAGCCGTTGAGCAGCAGATGCGTCAGGTCGGCGTGCAGGAAGCCGCTGGTCAGCAGCGTCGAATATTCGCGCCGCGGCAGCAGCCAGTACGGCCGGAAGACGCCGCGCTCGATCAGCGCCGGCCAGCGCATCAGCGCCGCCAGGCTGTAGACGACGATGGCGGCGAGCAGGGCCGCCGAAACCGGTGCGCCGTGGCTGAGCGAGGACAGTGTTTGCAAGGCCGAGAAGAATAGCCCGGCGTCGCGCCCTGCGCTTCGCGAGGCGTCCTCGGCACTCCTTTTCCCGTTACGGGCATCCTGGAGGAGCACACCATGACTGGCGAACGCAAGAGCGGCGAACTCGGCCCCGGCACGGCGATCTGCCGAAGCAGGGTGGCAGCTCGGCCTGACGCCGGTTCGCTTCCGGCGTTTGCCGGAGCCCGCTATGTCGTCGGCCGGCCCGTGAAGTCGAGCCAGCGCCGCGCCTCGAAGTCGTAGAGCTTGCAGGTGCGCGCGTTGTCGGCGTACCAGCGCCACGAGAACGGCTGCACGACGATGCTGCCTGCGAGTTTGTCTTCAAGCAGCGCCTGCGCGCGCTTCAGCCGGTACAGCGGCACGCCCATGTCGACGTGATGCGCGGTGTGTTCCATGATGTGATGGAGCAGCTCGCCGATGCCGAGCGGAAACGTGAGGTGCACGGTGGTCGAGACGAACGGCTGCGAGGCCGACCACGCCTTCTTGTCGGCATACCAGCTCACCGCGGCGTGCGTGTGGTGCACGTAGACCACGAAGCCGATCAGCGTGTTCCACACCAGCAGCGGAACGACGAAGCCCACCGCGACCAGCCACGCTGGTGATCGATGCGCGTGCTCGGCGGCGAGCAGCAGGCCGCCGACCCACGTGGCCGCAGCCGCGCAGACGAGCAGGCCGTCGAGCACGAAGACGCGGCGGCGCGTCGGCATCACGTCGGGGCGTGGGAACAGCATCCGCTTCCACCAGATGTGCAGCACGTAGTAGAGCCACGGCGCCCAGCCGCTGCGGTAGGCGCGCTCGAGGCGGCGCCGCCAGGCCGGCAGGGCGCGGTATTCGGCCAGCGAGAGCGGCTGCCATACGAAGTCGAAGCCGCGCAGGTTGGTGTAGCCGTGGTGGACCACGTTGTGGCCGACCTCCCAAAGGCTGTACGGCGTGAGCGAAGGCAGCAGCAGCATCCGGCCGAGCCAACGGTTCAGGCGCCGGTGCCGGGTAAGGCTCTGATGGCAGGCGTCGTGGCCGACGATGAAGAGTCGCGCGATCACCAGGCCAGTGGCCGCGCCGGCCAGAGCCTGCGCCCATGGTTGCGCGAGCACGATCGTCGCCCACACGCAGGCGGCAAGCAGCGCGGTGTCGACCGCGATCAACGACGCGGCGCGGCCCGTGCTCGGCGCCGAGATGCCGGTCAGCCAGCTGCGGATGATCTTGCGGTGCGGGATCGGGCCGGCGGGCGCGAGCACGGCACTTGTCGTTCTCATGATCGGCGTGTTCGTGGCGAGAAAGGATTCCAGACCGCCATTGCACTCTCGGTAGCCACCGCTCATGTTGCGATGCATCAAGGCACGGGCGCGCCGTTGCCGGCGCCGACGGTAAGCTTCCGGCTCGGCCTCGTGGCCACCGAACGGTCCCCAAGGAGACACTTCCCATGCCTCACCTTCCCGGCCTCGCCTTCGACCTCGGCGAGACGATCCAGATGCTGCGCGACAGCGTCCAGCAGTTCGCCGACGCCGAGATCGCGCCGCGTGCCGCTGCCATCGACAGCGACAACCTCTTTCCCGTCGACCTCTGGAAGAAGCTGGGCGACCTCGGCCTGCACGGCATGACCGTGAAGGAGGAGTACGGCGGCAGTGACCTCGGCTACCTCGCCCACATCGTGGCGATGGAGGAGGTCTCGCGGGCATCGGCGTCGGTTGGCCTGTCGTACGGCGCCCACTCGAACCTCGCCGTCAATCAGGTGCACCGCAACGGCAGCGAGGAGCAGAAGAAGAAGTACCTGCCCAAGCTGGTCTCGGGCGAGCACGTCGGCGCGCTGGCGATGAGCGAGCCGAACGCCGGCTCCGACGTCGTCAGCATGAAGTTGCGCGCCGACCGCGTCGGTGGCGAGCACGGCGATCGCTACGTCCTCAACGGCTCGAAGATGTGGATCACCAACGGCGGCGATGCCGACACGATGATCGTGTATGCGAAGACCGACGTGAACGCCGGCCCGAGCGGGATCACGGCCTTCATCGTCGAGAAGGGTTTCAAGGGCCTGTCGTTCGGGGCCAAGCTCGACAAGCTCGGCATGCGTGGCTCGAACACCTGGCCGGTGTTCTTCACCGACTGCGAAGTGCCGGCCGAGAACGTGCTCGGCAAGGTCGGCGGTGGCACCCGTGTGCTGATGAGCGGGCTCGACTACGAGCGCGCGGTGCTCTCCGGCGGCCCGCTCGGCATCATGGCCGCTTGCATGGACGCGGTGCTGCCGTACCTGCACGAAAGGAAGCAGTTTGGCCAGAGCATCGGCGAGTTCCAGCTGATGCAGGGCAAGCTGGCCGACCTGTACAGCACCTGGTCGGCGTGCCGCGCCTACGTTTATGCCGTCGGCCAG
>JAYTYH010000240.1:0-1607 GCA_043742485.1 Rhizobacter sp. | reverse complement strand
GGCGACGCCGCTGTTGCTCGACGACCAGTTCACCGCGGAGGCTGCGCGAGCGGCGAACAGCGGGGTCGACTCGCCGACGCCGAGCTTGGCGCGTGCCGGAACCAGTGTGAACGGCGGCGTCGTCGTCGCCGGTGGCGGCGTGTTGCCGCCGGCGTCGCCGCCACTATCGCCACCACCGCCGCACGCGGCGAGCAGCAGCGCGATGGCCGCTGCTGCAAACTTTGCTTTGGTGGACATGTCGGCTCCCTGCCGGTCGGTCAGATCGGCTTGTGAACGAATTTCGCTCGCGTGATGGCGACGAAGTGCGCGATGGCGTTGTCGAGCGAAGGTGCCGTGGCGCGCTCGAACATGACGGGGTAGGCGGGCTGCGTCCAGTCGGCCGCCCAGTAGAAGCCGCCCGCCGGCAACGCCTCGCCCTGGTTGACGAGCGAATAGAAGCCGGCCCAGAAGGTTTCCTGAAAGGGTGGCAGGCCAGCCGCCAGGTTGGCGTTTACGATGCCTAAGATCGGCCCGGCGTTGACCAGCGCATCGACGTCTTCACCCGGCGACTGGGGATCGAACTCGACCCGGAATGTGCCGGTCTGCGCCACCGGGCGGCCGCGCGCCCAGACGTCGATGCCCTGCATCGGCAGGAACTCCGGCACCGCCTTGCGCACCAGCGCCATGTCGGGTCGCGTGCCCCGGATCAGATACGAGCCGCAGCCGATCGTCGTGCAATTGAATCGGGTGAAGGTTTCGGTGTGCGCGATCCGGGCTTCGCCCCCGAGGGCATCCATGGCCGTTGTGAGCTTGACCGGTACGCGCGTGGCGACCGACAGGCGCGCGAAACCCATTGGACTGGGCACGGTGTTGCCGTCAAACGTCAGCGTGCTGTCGAACTGGAATTCGTAGCGCCCGCATTTGTCGATGGCTCCTTCCTCGCGCGCGGTCGCAGCGGCGTCGTCGGCACCAAGCAGCTGAGCCTGCCGCGCGAGACCGTAGTGATCGACGATGAGCTGCTGGATGTTGCCGCTGACGCGGCAGCGCTGGTTCGCTTCCTCGAAGCAGACGCTGCGCAGCGTCGCCATCGCTGCCAGCGCCGCGTTGGAATCGGCGCCGCCGAGCCCGAGCAGCTGCCGTTGCCGGTTGAGCGCCAGCTCGGCCGTGAAGGTCGTGATGGCGTTGCCGCAGCTGCGGCCTGCGGCGGCGCGTTGCGGTCCGAGCACCTCGGCCTCGTACTGGCGCAACAGCGACTCGACGGAAACCGCCAGCTGAGCCTCGCCGATCGTGCCGTCGCGTGCTTGCATGAAGACCGCTGCAAGCGCCGCGCCGAGCCGCGCTTCGAGTCCGGCCGGCACGACGTCGACGAAGACGCGGCTGACGCTGCGCTCGCGCTCCAGCGTTGCCATGCCGTAGCCGGAGAAGTGCCAGACCGCGAGCTTCGCCACGGCACCGAGTTCGCCGGGGACAGGGTGCATGTCGACGCCGTCCAGGCCATAGCTGTAGAACGCCTGCTGCGCGAGCGGCACCGCTGCCGCCGGCTCGATGGTCAGCGTGGCCGGGTTGATGAAGTGCAGGCCGCTGGGCTCGAGTTGCACGCCATGCACGGCCGCGACGCCCGCCGGCAG
>JAYTYH010000239.1:0-2795 GCA_043742485.1 Rhizobacter sp. | reverse complement strand
GAAGTCTTGGTGACCGGGCGTGTCGAGCAGGTTGATGACGCAGCCGCGGTATTCCATCTGCATCACGCTCGAGGCCACCGAGATGCCGCGCTGCTTCTCGATCTCCATCCAGTCGGAGGTGGCGTGACGGCTCGCCTTGCGGGCTTTCACCGAGCCGGCGATCTGGATCGCGCCTGAAAACAGCAGCAGCTTCTCGGTGAGCGTGGTCTTGCCGGCGTCGGGGTGGGAAATGATGGCGAAAGTGCGGCGGCGGCGCACTTCGGTGGCGAGATCGTTCATGGGGCCTGGAGTATCGCCACTAAGGACGGGCCGAGTCCGTGGTCAAAGCGCGCGGACTCGGGCCCTGGTTCCCGCGCACTCGCGTGTTTGCTGCACGGGCGCTTCCGACCGTCGCGCCGAGTGAGCCGGGGCGCGCCGGCTCACTCGAGCAGGCTTCGCAGCATCCAGGCGGTCTGCTCGTGAATGGCGAGGCGCTGCGTCAGCAGGTCGGCCGTGGGCTCGTCGTGGGCCTGGTCGGCGAGCGGGAAGATGCCGCGTGCAGTGCGTGCCACCGCCTCGTGGCCGCGGACCAGGATGGCGACCATCTCGAGCGCCGCCGGCGGCTGCTGCGGCACGTCGTCGATCGAGCTCAGGGCGCTGAACTGCGCATACGAGCCCGGCGCCGGGTGGCCCAGCGAACGGATGCGCTCGGCGATCGGGTCGACCGCGTTCCAGAGCTCGGTGTACTGGCCCATGAACATCAGGTGCAAGGTGTTGAACATCGGCCCGGTCACGTTCCAGTGGAAGTTGTGCGTGGTCAGGTAGAGCGTGTAGGTGTCGGCGAGGAGCTTCGAGAGCCCGGCGACGATGGTGGCGCGATCGGCGTCGTCGATGCCGATGTTGATGCGGGGGGCTGCGGTGCTGGCCATGGTGATCCTGAAGCGATGGGGAAGGCGTCAGCCTACTGCGGATCGTCGGCCGGCAGCATTGCTTTTGGCAAGCGCGGTCATAGGCCGGAGTGGCTCAGCCCGGCGCCGCGTGGGCGGCCGTCAGCTGGGGTGTTCGAGTTCGGTGTGCGCCATCGGATCGCCGCCTGACACGGGCGAATCAGGACAGTCGCTCCACGCCCTTCAGCTCGCAGGCGTAGATGGCGTTGCGCAGGGCGGCGATGGCTGCGTAGCGCGTGAAGCTGCGCCGCCAGGCGAGCACGACGCGTCGGGTCGGCACCGGCTTCGAGAACGGCATGTAGACGATGTGCGGCTGCTCGTCGACGGGCACCGAAAGCTGCGGCACGACCGTGACGCCCATGCCCGAGGCGACCATGTACTTGATGGTCTCGAGCGACGAGCCCTCGAAGGTCTTTCGGATGCCGACGGACTCGCCGGACGAGAACTGCGCGTACTCGGGGCAGACCTCGAGCACGTGGTCGCGAAAGCAGTGGCCGGTGCCGAGCAGAAGCATCTTCTCGTGCCTGAGCTCTTCGCTGCTGATCGACTTGCGTGCCGCCAGTTCGTGGCCCTTGGGGAGCGCCACCATGAACGGCTCGTCGTAGAGCGGCGCGATCGCCAGGCCGGTGTCGGGGAAGGGCTCGGCCATGATGGCGCAGTCGAGTTCGCCGCTGCGCAGCAACTCGAGCAGGCGGGCGGTGAAGTTCTCCTGCAGCACAAGCGGCATCTGCGGCACGCGCTCGATGGCCTGGCGCACGAGGTCGGGGAGCAGGTAAGGCCCGATGGTGTAGATCACGCCGACCGTGAGCGGCCCGCTGAGCGGGTCTTTGCGTCGCTTCGCCGTCTCCTTGATCTCGGCGGCCTGCTCGATCACCGCCTGCGCCTGGCGCACGATCTCTTCGCCGATCGGCGTGACGCTGACCTCGTTGGCGCCGCGCTCAAAGATGCGCACGTCGAGCTCTTCCTCGAGCTTCTTGATCGACACCGAGAGCGTCGGCTGCGAGACGAAGCAGCTCTCTGCCGCGCGCCCGAAATGCTTTTCCCGGGCGACGGCGACGACGTAACGCAGCTCGGTGAGCGTCACCCGTCGGACTCAGGTGGCGGGCTTGTCGCTGAGCGCCTTCATGTTGTCCATGAGCTCCTTGCTCATCGGCGCGTTCAGGTTGATTCCCTTGGGCGGGATCGGCGACTGGAACCACTTCTTGTAAAGGGCCTCGAACTCGCCGCTCTTCATCAGGCCGGCGAGGGTGTCGTCGACCAGCTTCTTGAAGGCCGGGTCGTCCTTGCGGATCATGATCGCGTAGGGCTCGACCTGGATCGGCTCACCGACGACGGCCAGCGCCGACGGATCCTGCGAGCTCGCCTTCAGACCGTAGAGCAGGATGTCGTCCATCGCGAAGGCGACGGCGCGGCCGGTCTGCACCATCAGCGCCGATTCGGCGTGGTCTTTGGCGCCGAGCAGGTCGATGCCGAGCTTCTGCTCCTCGTTCAGGCGGCGGATGAGCTGGTAGTTGGTGGTGCCGGTCGTCGAGACGACGGTCTTGCCGGCCAGGTCGGAGAGCTTGTCGACCTTGGTGCCGGCCTTCACGAGAAAACGCGTGCCGGTGTAGAAATAGTTGGTCGCGAACTGGACCTGCTTGGCGCGCTCGCTGTTGTTGGTGGTCGAGCCGCACTCGATGTCGATGGTGCCGTTCTGAAGCAGCGGAATGCGATTGGCCGAGGTCACCGCTTGGTACTGCTTCTTCAGGTCGGCGCGGCCGGTCGCAGACTTGACCTTGTCGGCGATCTTCTCGCAGATCTCGTAGGCGAAGCCGGTCGGCTGGGCCTTGTCGTCGAGGTACGAGAACGGGATCGATGACTCGCGGTAGG
>JAYTYH010000238.1:0-16528 GCA_043742485.1 Rhizobacter sp. | reverse complement strand
TGCGTTTCACCCGCGCCCGCGAACACGGCGACCAACAGGTAGGCCGCGCCGCAGGCCATTGGCACCGAGAGCGACGGCTGGCAGCCGAAACACCGGTAGGCCGCGCCAAAGGTAGCTCGGCGCGATCGTGACCAGCGCCAGCGCTCCGCGGTGCCAGGCGATCTTGATTGCCGGGCGGCGTCGGTGCTCGCCGCGATTCATCGGCTCTGCAAACTTGTTGCCCTGTGCGACGCCGGTCGGCCAAGAATATGCGTAAAAATTGCGGAGTTGATGCTAGCCCCGGGTGGGATCGCGCAGGGAGAAAATCGGATGAGACGGATCGCCATCGTCGGCCTCGGAGCCGCAAGCCGGCACATCCATATGCCGGCCTACAAGGCGCTTCGCGGCGCAACCGTCGTCGCCGGCTGCGACCCGACCGCGCGCGCTGGCGACTTCGCGTTCCCGGTCCACGACAGCGTCGAGCGTATGCTTGCCAGCGCCGGGGCCGACATCGCCGTCATCGCCACGCCGACGGAATCGCACTTCGCGCTCGCAGCGGCATGCATCGAGCGCGGCCTGCACGTGCTTTGCGAGAAACCTTTCACGCAGACTGTCGACGAGGCCTTGCGGCTGGTGACAATGGCGCGCGACAAGGGCGTTCGCATCGCCGTCAACAACGAGTTCCGATTCATGCGCTGCCACGCCGCGGCGCACGCGATGATCGGCACGGCCGCCTTCGGTGAGCTCGTGTTCGTGCAGATGAATCAGACTTTTCGCGCCTCGGCGGCCACCGAGACCGGCTGGCGCGGCGACGACCCCGAGCGCACCTGCAAGGAATTCGGAACGCATGTGTTCGACCTGTGCCGCTACTTCTTCGGCGCCGAACCCCTGGCGCTGCATGCGCACATGCCGCGGCCTGGCGGCGAGCGCGGCCCCGACATGCTCAATCTCATCGATCTGCAGTTCCCGGGCGACCGCTGGGCCCGGATCACGCTCGACCGCCTCACGCGCGGTCGCCATCGCTACCTCGACGTCCGCCTCGATGGAACCAACGCCACCATCGAGACCGAGCTCGGCGGCCACGCCGCGCTCGGCGTCGGCGTGCACGCGTCGAGCCGCCGGCCGTTCGTCGATCTCGACGTGTCGATGGGCGGGCGCGCGTTTCTTTTCGACGGCGAGAGGAAGCGCAAGCTCGCCGCCGACCCGCTGGCGCTGTTCGCCACCGCGACGCGGGCCTTGATGCAAGGCTTCCTGCGTGCCCTCGACGACGGCGCAGCGCCCCCCTGCGAAGGTCGCGACAACGTGCGCACCCTGGCCTTGATGCGCGCCGCCTACGAGGCGGCCGCCGGCAGCGGGCGGATCGACCTGGCGTTCCTGCACGCCCTGCCGTGACGAGCGCGCCCGGCCGCCCCGAGGTGTCGGTGCTGATCGCCCGGGCCGGCACCGAAGACCGTGCCCGCATCCTCGAGACACTGGCGGCGCTGCGCGTGCAGGACTGCGCCTTCGCCTTCGAGGTCATCGTCGTCGATCGCCTCGGCGACGAGCTCACCGCCGCGATTGAGGCCGAAGCGGACGGCGTTCGCCTGCTCCGCTGCGATCCGACGGCGACGATGCCGGAAATGCGCACCCAGGCCCTGCATGCGGCGGCCGGCGCCATCGTCGCAGTCACGGAAGACCACTGCGTTCCGTGCACCGGCTGGCTGAGCGCGTTCGCGTCGGCGTTCCAGCGCCATCCCGCGGCCACGGCGGTCGGCGGACCGGTCCGCAACGGCCTGACCGAGACGAACTTCGACTGGGCCACCTACCTGTGCGAATACGCCAGCTTCGCGCCGCCTCTGGCGGTTGGCCGGCAGGCCTCGCTGCCCGGCATGAACACGGCGTACCTGCGATCGGTACTGCTCTCGGCGCCCGCCACCGAGCTGACGAGCGGCTTTTGGGAAACCACCGTGCACCCCGGCCTGCTGCGCGGCGGCGCCGTGTTCGTGGCCTGCGCCGACGCCCTCGTGTCGCATCGCAAGCGCTTCTCGTTGCGCTGGTTCCTGTTGCAGCGCTTCGCGTATTCGCGCTACTACGCCGGCATTCGCTTCGCGCCGCGCCGGCGTGCGGTGCGCCTGGCGGCCGCCCTGCTCTGCCCCATGCTCCCGTTCCTGCTGACGGCGCGCTTCATCGCCGTGGCACTTCGCAACCCCACCCTCGTCGCACCAGCCGCCCGGGCGTTGCCCTGGCTCATGCTCTTTCACCTCGTGTGGGCCGCCGGCGAGTTCGCCGGCTACGTGTCCGGGCCGGGCCGGGCCCTGCGCAGCATCGAATAACCGTGCAGTAATTCACGCTCTCCAAAACGCTCGGATGGAGGGTACGCAGCGATGCGGCACTCGGTTAGAGTCTGGTTGCATCTCGATGGCCGCAGAGCCGGCAGGTGCACGTGAGGGAGGCGATCGCATGACCAAAACCCAACCGCGGGGTGATTCCGAAAACCGGCTCGTGAAGGCGGCATTCGCGCGCCTCGACGTCGTTGCGCTCGCCGTCGCCCTGGGTTCGTTCGCGGGTGCTTCGCTCTGGCTCGCCACCGCCTATCTGCTCCTCAAGGGCGCGGCTCCAGGCGCCCACATCGGGCCGCACCTCGGCCTGCTGGTCCACTTTCTGCCCTATTACTCGGTGAGCTGGTCGGGCAGCATCGTCGGTGCTGCCGAAGTCTTTGCGCTCGGCTTCGCCAGCGGCGCGCTGCTCGCGATGGCATGGAACCTCGTGCACCACGTCTGGCTGATGCTGATCGTTCGGCGTACCTACGCGGCGCAGCAACTGTGATCGCCGCGCCCGCGCCCCTCGCTGCCGACGCCGGCGACGCGCGCCTGTTGCGGCGCGTCATCCGTTTCAACTTGATCGCCATCGCCGTCACGACCGGCCTCATGACCGGCGCCCTCCTCTGGCTGGCCACCGCGGCGCTGCTCTGGAAGGGTGGCGAGAACGTCGGCCTGCATCTCGGCCTGCTCGGCGTTTTCCTGCCCGGCTACGAGGTGACCTGGAGCGGCGCCTGGGTCGGCTTGTTTTGGGGCTTCGTCGCCGGAGCCGCGTCGGGAGCGGTTCTCTACTGGACGTATGCGGCGGGCCTGCGCGAAAGTCTTGCGACGCATGTGGTCGAGCGGCCGACCGCCGAAGGCCTGCGCCCGCCGGTGCTGCTGATGAAGGGACCGGTCCTGGGCGTGGGCCTGGGCGTGCTCGCGGCACTGCAGCTGGTGCTGACGACGAACTGGCTCGTCGTGCGCGGTACCGCTGCATACAGCAGCAACGCCGCCCTGCTCGGCGAATACCTGCCCGGCTACTCGGTCAGCACGCTGGGTAGCGTGGTCGGCGCCGCCGAAGTGTTCGTTCTGGCCTTCCTCGCCTCGATGTTCGTGGCGCTGATCTACAACGCGATCGCGCGGCGGAGGGCGAGAGCGTGAGCCCAGTCACCGCCAGCTCCGACGCTATGCACGTCGTCATTCTCGGTGCGGGTCCGGCTGGCCTAGCCACCGGCCACGAACTGGTGGCGCACGGCAAGAAGGTCACCGCGCTCGAGCGCAACAACTACGTCGGCGGCCTGTGCCGGACGGTGCGCGACCGCGGCTACAAGTTCGACCTCGGCGGCCACCGCTGGTTCACCAAGAACGAGGACCTGAACGGCTGGTTCCGGCGCCTGATGGAAGGCGAAATCGTGCTCGTCGAGCGCATCAGCCGCATCTACTACGGCGGCAAATACTTCAACTACCCGGTCTCGTTCAAGGACGTGATGCGCAACACCGGCCTGGTGACGCTCGCCCGCGCCGGCGTCGACTTCATCCTCGCGTCGTGGACCTACGGCGTGATGAACCGGCCGATCCGCAACATGAAGGACGGCTACACCGCGCAGTTCGGCGCCACCCTCTACGACATGTTCTTTCGCCGCTACTCCGAGAAGGTGTGGGGCAAGCCGTGCGAGGAGCTGTCGTCCGACTGGGTGAGCCAGCGCAGCAAGGGCCTGTCGGTCTGGACCATCGCGCGCGAGGCGCTCTCTCAGAAGAAGTCCGACGTCAAGAGCCTGATCGAGGAGTTCATGTATCCGCGCGACGGCTACGTGCGCATCCCCGAGCGCATGGCCGACGCCATCCGCAAGGAGGGCAACGAGATCGTTCTGCAGGCCAGCGTCAAGGCGATCGCTTATCACGGCCCGAACGATCTCGAAGTGAGCTACCAGACGCCCGCCGGCGTGCAACGCGTGCGCGCCACCCATGTGGTTTCGACGATTCCGCTCGGCGCCCTGGCGCAGATGCTGACGCCGGCGCCGAGCCAGGCTGTCGTCGACGCGGCGCGTGGCCTGGTATTCCGCGACCTCATCACCGTCAACCTGATGCTGAAGAAGAAGCAGGTCACGCGCGACACCTGGCTCTACGTGCAAGACGCCGACATCATATTTGGCCGCCTGCACGAGCCGAAGAACTGGAGTCGGGCGATGGTGCCCGACGACGAACACACCTCGCTGGTGCTCGAGTGCTTCTGCAGCGTCGGCGACGCCATCTGGTCGCGCAGCGACGACGAGGTGGCAGCGCAGTGCGTGGAAGATCTCGTCGCCAAGCTGCGCTTCATCGAGCCGCACGAAGTCGACGGCTGGACCGTCGTGCGAACCCGCTACGCCTACCCGGTCTACGACCTCGACTATCTCAACAAGATCGATCTCATCAAGTCCTTCATCGCCGGGTTCGAGGGCCTGCACATCGTCGGCCGGGGTGGTGCGTTTCGCTACAACAATGCCGACCACTCCATCGAGATGGGGCTGCTGCTCGGCCGGCGCATCCTCGGCTTCGACGTCGACCCGCTGCAGGTCAACACCGAGCCGGAATACCAGGAAGAGATCCGCTCACCCGAGCTTCGCCGCGACCACTACGAAAACAAGGAACGTCCGGCGGCGATGCGGGACGTGGCCTAGTCGCCCGCCTGCCCGAGCCTCGTGTGGACTCCAGCCGGCCCGGAATCGCCATCGTCGGTGCCGGCCTGATGGGGCGCTGGCACGGCGCCGCCGCGCAGCGCGCCGGCGCCCGGGTGCTTGCCGTCGTCGACCCCGATGCACAGAGCGGCGCGCGACTGGCCAAGCGCTTCGGCGCCACCGCCCTCACCGACATCGGGCAACTGTTTGAACACGTGCCGTTGCCGGTCGTGGCCCACGTCTGCACGCCGGCCGCGAGCCACGTCGCGCTCGCCGAGCTGCTCTTGCAACGCGGCCTGCACGTCGTCTGCGAAAAGCCGCTCGCCCTCGACGCCGGCAGCGTCGCCCGGCTCTATGCGGCGGCCCGCGCGGCCGGCAGGCAGTTGTGCCCGGTGCATCAGTTCGCGGCCCAGCGCGGCTTCACGCAAGCCCTGGCGCAGTTGCCGAGCCTGGGCACCCTTTGCCGCATCGCCTTCGTCTTTCACTCGGCGGGCGGCAGCGGCAACCCTGCCGACTCTCACGACACGCTGGTCGCCGAGATCGTGCCCCACCCGCTCTCGCTGCTCGCCCGGCTGCAGCCGGGACTGCCGCTGCAGAGCATCGACTGGACCGTGCGCTCGCCCTTGCCCGGCGAGTGGCTGGCGATCGGCAGCCACGGTACGGCGACGGTGTCGATCGCGATCAGCCTGTCGGCCCGCCCGACCGAAGCCCGTGCGGTGATCGCCGGTTCGGCCGGCACGATCGGCCTCGACTTCTTCCACGGCTTTGCCACCGTCGGCCGCGGTGCGCCGTCGCGTGGCGACAAGATGCTGCGCCCTTTCGCCGCCGCGTTGACGCAGCTCGGCGCGGCCTCGCGAAACGCGGGGCGGCGCGCTTGGTCGCGCGAGAGCGCGTACCCGGGCCTGCGCACGCTGCTCGAGCGCTTCTACAGGGCGCTGGCCGACCCGGGCAGCGCCATGCCGTTCGCCGAGGCCGAGGTGATCGAGGTGTACGCTGCGTGCGACCGCCTAGCTGCGGCGACGCGGGAGGTGCGCCAGTGATGAATGGCGCACGCGCCGGCCTCGGCTTCGCCGTCATACCGCTGGTCGGTGGCGCGGCGCTCGAAGCATGCCTCGCCTCGGTGCCGCGCTCCGCGCAAAGGGTCGTCGTCGGCCGCGTACCGGCGCGCGTCGCGGCGGCCTTGCAAGGTGCAGGTAGCGCGGTCGTCGATTCCGACGAATCCGTGCCTCGCCGTCGCGCCATCGCCGCGGCACTCGCCGGCAGCGACTGGATCGCCTTTTGCGAGGACACCTGCCGTCTCGGCACGGCTTGGCACGCGAGCTTCGAGGCGGTGCGCGACGAGGCCCGCGTCGATGCCTGGAGCGGCCCGATCGAGATCGATCCTGCGCTAAGCCCGCGCGGCGTCGCCCTGGCTGCGCTCGAGTATGGCGAGTTCGCGCCGCATCGCTGGCAGCGCCTGGCTCGCGATCACGTCGCTGGCTGGCAACCGGTGGCGCGGCTGGCCGGGCTGAACTTCGTGGTTCGGTCCAGCGCCATCGCCGCGCCGGCGCCGCCCCACGGCCTGATCGAAACCGAGATCCAGGCGGGCATCGTCGGCGCCGGCCGTCAGCTCGGCCTGCACCCGGGCATGAGCGTGCGCTACGAGGTCGAAGACCGCTCCGGCGCAACCGTTGCCGCCCGCATGGCGCACGGCCGCATCTACGGCGGCGGCCTGCGCGCCCGCCTGTCGCCGACGGCGCGCCTGCTCGCCCTCGCCAAGTGCGCACTCCTGCCCGCCGTGTTGGCGGCGCGCGGTCTGGCCGGGCTGCCGCGGCAGCGCCGTGGCGACGCGCGCGCCTGGCTCTGGATCGCCGCCTTTGCGCTCGCCTGGTCGGCCGGTGAGGTCGTGGGCATCGCCTTCGGGCGCGGCCACAGCCTGCAGGCGTGGCGCTGATGCGAATCGCCATCGACGCTTCCACCTGGGGCAACCGGCGTGGCTTCGGCCGCTTCACGCGCGAGATCGTGGCCGCGCTGGTTCGTCTCGACACGCCACACCGCTTCGTCCTCTTCACCGACGGCGCCGCTGCCACCGGGCTCGACGTCGAAACGGTGGCCGTGCGACAGTCGCGCGCCGTCGCCGAGGCGGCCGTCGCCGACGGCAGCCGCCACCCGTTCGACCTGCTCCGCTTCAGCGCCGCCGTGGCAAGCGCCCGCGCCGATGTGCTTTTCTACCCGGCCGTGTACTCGTGGTTCCCGTGCCCGCCGGGCTTGCCTAACCTGCTGACACTGCACGACGCCATCGCAGAGCACTATCCGGGGATGGTGTTTCCGCAGTGGCGCTTTCGCAAGCTCTGGCAGTTGAAGGTGCGTCTCGCCCGCCTGCAGGCGACGCGATTCCTGACCGTGTCGAAGGCGGCCCGCGCCGAGATCGAGGCCTACATGGGCATCGCACGCGAACAGGTCGACCTGACCACCGAGGCGCCGAAAGCGGTCTTCCGGCCGCCGGCCTCGAAGGAAGCGCTGGCCGCGGCCGCGGCGCGGCTTCGCGAGCGCCTCGGCCTGCCCGCGCAGGCGCGCTGGTTCAGCTACGTCGGCGGCTTCGCTCCGCACAAGAATCTGCTCGGGCTGGTCGACGCCTTTGCCAGCGTCGCAGCCGGCATCGGCCGCGACCTGCGCGACCTGCACCTGCTGCTCGTCGGCGACATCGCCGGCAGCGGCTTTCATTCCAACGTCGAGCAGATCCGCGCCCGTCTCGGGAACGTGCCCAGCCTGAGCGGCCGCGTCCATTTCACCGGCTATGTCGACGACGAGACGCTTGCCGAGATCTACGCCAGCTCGCTCGCCGCCGTGCTGCCGTCGTTCTCGGAAGGATTCGGCCTGCCCTTGGTCGAGGCCATGGCCTGCGGCACGCCGGTGCTGGCCGGCCAGGCCGGCTCGATGCCCGAGATCGTCGCCGACGCCGGACTGACGTTCGACCCGAGCGACGGGCACGCGATGGCCGCCTGCATGCAGGCGCTCGTCGACGAACCGGCGCTGGTGCGCGACCTGAGCGCCCGTTCGCTGCGCCGTGCGGCGGACTTCAGCTGGCACGAGGCGGCACGCCTGGCGCTGGCTTCGATCGAGCGCTGCGCCGGCGGGAGGCGACGGTGAAGTTCTGCATGGTCACGACCTTCTATCCGCCGTTCAACTTCGGCGGCGACGGCATCTACGTCGAAGCGCTGGCGCAAGAGCTCGTGCGCCGTGGCCACGACGTGACCGTCGTTCATTGCCTCGACGCCTTCGCCCTCGTCTCCGGACGCGCTGCCGCTGCGAAAAGCGAGGAATGGATCGCCGGCGTGCGCGTCGTTCGCCTGCACAGCGCGCTCGGCGCGCTCTCGCCGTTGCTGACGCAGCAGACCGGGCGGCCGCTGCTCAAGGCCGGCCGCCTGCGGGCCGAGATCGGCGCTGGCCACGACGTTGTCAACTTCCACAACATCTCCCTGGTCGGCGGCCCCGGTGTGCTCGGCGTCGAAGCGGCGGGCGCCCTTAAGCTCTACACCCTTCACGAGCACTGGCTGCTCTGCTCGACGCACATCTTCTGGAAGAACCGGGAACGCGCCTGCGACCGGCGGCAGTGCCTGGCCTGCTGCCTGCGCTCCGGCGTGCCGCCGCAGGCTTGGCGGGCCACCGGCCTAGTGGCCCGAGCGCTGCGCGACGTCGACGCGCTGATCGCACCGAGCGAGTTCACCGCGCGATTGCACAGGGAAGCGGGCATCGCTTCGCGCATCGTCGTCAATCCCCTGTTCTCCCGTGTCGCGCCGACCGCGGCCGAGTCGCGCTGCGACGACCCCGCCGCGCCTGGCCCGGGTTACTTCATCTGTGTGGGGCGGGTGACCGCCTCCAAGGGCTTGCGGCCGCTGATCGAACAATTCGCGGAACTGGGCGATCTCCGACTCCGCATCGCCGGCACCGGTGATGCCCTGGCGCCCCTGCGCGCCGAGTTCGCCCGCCTGCGCAACGTCGAGTTCCTGGGTGAGGTCGGCAAGGCCGAGCTGCCCGCCCTCTACGCCGGCGCCACGGCGGTCGTCATGCCCTCGCTCGCTCCCGAGACCTTCGGCTTGGCGGTGGTCGAAGGGATGGCTTTTGGCGTTCCAGCGATCGTGCACGACGCCGGCGGCTGCCGCGAGATCGTCGAGGCCAGCGGCGCCGGCCACGTGTTCCGCGACTTCGCCGAGTTGCCCGCGCTCCTCGCGCGGCTCGCCGGCGACGAGGCGCACCGCCGTCTCCTCGGCGCGCGTGCCCGCGAAGCCGCAGCGGGCCGCTACAGCGTCGAAGCCCACTTGGAGCGCTACCTCGCTCTGATCGATACCTTGCGCGCCGAGCGTGCGCAGAAGCAGGCCGCGTGATGCGCGCCGTCATCACCTTCCACTCCCTCGACTACGACGCCAGCGTGCTGTCCTTTCCACCAAGCCGCTTCGCGCACTTCATCGAGAGCCTGGCGCGAAACCGTATTCCGGTCGTCAGCTACGCCGAGCTGCGCGGGCGCGAGCGCGGCGTGACACTGACCTTCGACGACGGCATGCGCTCGCTGCACGAGGCCGCCCTGCCCGTCCTGCGCGAGCACCGCATCCCGGCCCATCTCTTTCTCACCACCGGCGCCGTCGGCCGGGACAACGGCTGGCGCTCGCAGCCGGCGCAGGCGCCCCGGTACGCGATGCTCGATTGGAAGCAGGTCGCGGCCTGCGCCGCAGGCGGCGTGCTGGTCGAGAGCCACACCCGCTCGCATGCTGACCTGCGCAGGCTCGGCAACGACGCGATCGCGGCCGAATGCGCCGCTGCCGATGCCGAGATCGAACAGCGCGTGGGCCGGCGGCCGCGCCTCTTCGCCTACCCGTACGGGCACTTCGATGACCGCGTCGTGGCGGCTGTCGCCGGCCTCTACGAGGCCTGCTTCACGACCCGCATGGCGTACTTCGACGGCGGCGCCGACCCGGCCCGCGCACCGCGCCTCGACGCCTACTACCTGCAGAGCCGCTGGGTCCAGGAGCGGCTCCTGAGCTGGCCGGTACGAAGTTATCTCGACGGCCGCAGCCTGATCCGCGCGCTGCGCGGCATCCGATGACGAGCGAACCCCGCCTAAGCGTCGTCGTCGCGGTCGAGGAGAGCGCCGCCAACCTGCCAGCGATCCTCCGCCGGCTCGATCCGGCCGCGCATTCCGAGTGCGAGTTCATCATCTGCGCCGCCGACCCGGCCGAGCTGGTGCCGCTGCCGAGCGCTCAGTCGCATGTACGCATGCTGCGCTGCGCGCACGGATCGCGCATTCCGCAGATGTGGCGCGACGGCATCGTCGCGGCGCGCTCCGGTTCGGTCGCCTTGCTGAGCGCGCACGTCGTGCCGAGCGATCGCTGGCTGCCGGCCCTGCTCGCGCGGCCTCTCGAAGACGGCGAGGCCGGCCGCGGCGGCTGGTTCAGCAACGATCCGGCGGCCGGCGCGCACGACTGGGCGATCTACCTGCTTCGCTACGCGGCCTTCTCCCGGCCCGTCGCGCGCGCCGCGGTGACGCACATCGCCGCCGACAACGCCGTCTACCGCCGCAGCGAGATCCTGGCCTGCGAAGACCTGCTCGCCGGGGGCTTCTGGGAGGTCGAGTACCACGTGCGCTTTCTGGCCAAGGGCCTGCGGCTCGCGTTGAGCGCCGAGCTCGAGGTCGTGCATGCCAACCGCTACGGCGCGCGCAGCTTCGAAGCGCAGCGGCGCGAGCACGGCTTCGCCTTCGGGCGCGACCGCGCGCAGCGCTTCGGTGCAGCAGCCCTCGTGCTGCACCTGGCCGCCGCGCCGCTTGTGCCGCTTCTGCTCCTCGGCAAGGTACTAATTCGCAGCCATCGTCAGGGCTGGACGTCAGTGGTCCCGGTAACGGCCTACGCCTGGCTGTCCTGGTTCGTCGCCCATTGGGCGTGGGGCGAGGTCTCCGGCCTGGCCCATGAATTCATTAGGAGAACGCGATGCCTGCCATGGCCGAGCCGCCGCCGACCCTCTCGGTGATCGTTCCGTTCTACAACGCCGAGGCGACGCTCGCGGCCGCCCTCGCGCCGTTGCTTGCCATGCTGGCGCGCGGCGAGGTCGCCGAGATCATCGGCGTCGACGACGGCTCGACCGATGCCTCGGTGGCGCTGGCGAATGGCGCTGGCGACGTGCGCGTCGTGCGCCGCACGGTGCGTGCCGGGCCGGCGGCGGCGCGCAACACGGGCAGCAAAGAGGCACGCGGCGACTACCTGTGGTTCGTCGATGCCGATGTCGTCGTCGCCGACGATGCCGCACGCGTCCTCAACGCGCTCCTCGCCGAGTTCGGCCCCGAGGCCGTGATCGGCTCGTACGACGACGCGCCGGCCGCGCGCAATTTCCTCTCCCGGTACAAGAACCTGGTCCATTCCTACTATCACCACCGCGGCCGCCGGCAAGCGTCGACGTTCTGGAGCGGCTGCGGCGCCGTTCGCCGCGAGGTATTCGCGGCGCGGGGGGGCTTCGACGCCGCGCGCTACCCGTTCCCGTCGATCGAGGACATCGACCTCGGCTACCGCATTCGCGCTGCCGGCGGCACGATCGTCCTCGAGCCGGCGCTGCAGGGCAAGCACCTGAAGGAATGGCGCTTCGTCAACCTGATGCACACGGAAGTCTTTCGCCGCGCCATCCCGTGGTCGCTGCTGATGATGGAACGAAAGGAGTTGACCGACGACCTCAACGTCGGCCGCGGCGAGCGCCTGCGCGCCGTGCTCGCGCTGCTCTGCCTGGTAGCGCTCGCCGCGGCCCTGCTCGGCGTGCTGCCGGCCTGGCCAGCGATCGCGCTTGTCGCTGCCAGCGTCGTCGCGAACCGGGCCCTGATCGGATTCTTCGGCGTCCGGGGCGGCGCTGTGTTCGCCGCCCGCGCCTTCCTGTATCACCAGTTCTACTACCTCTACAGCAGCGCCTCGTTCGCGGCTGCGGCCCTGCAGCATCTCGCCAGGCCGCGTGCGGCGCCGCCATGAAGACGAAGCTGCAGTCGGTGTACCTATGGCTCGCGCTGGCGCTCGCCTGCCTCGCGCGCTTCGTCCATCTCGACGCCGACCCGAAGTTTGAGAACTGGATCTTCTACGTGCAGGACGAGGGCCGCTGGGTCGAAACCGCGCGCAACCTGGCGCTGTTCGGCGACCCCGGCCTCTACGACATCTCGCGCCTGCACTTCGTCCTCAGCGCCGGTTTCCAGGCGATCACCTTCGTTGTTTTCGAGCTCTTTGGGGTCAACCTGTGGTCGGCCAGGCTCTGGAGCGCCATCGCCGGTGCCGCGATCCTGGTCATCACCGTGCTGCTCCTGCGCCGCCGCGTGCCGTTCTCCGCGCTGCTGTTCGGCGTCGTGATCCTGGCACTCGATCCGCTCACGCTCTCGCTCGGCCGCACCGCCATTCCGGAAGTCTCCGCCCTGCTCTTCACGCTGCTCGCGTTCGTCGCCCTGTGCCTGGTGCCCGACGCCGCCGGCGCCGCTTTGGGCGGGCTGGCGATGGCGGTGGCGACCTCGATGAAAGGCACGACGGTGCTGCTGCTGCCGGTGTTCGTGGCAATGGCCGCGCTGTCGGGCCGACGGGCCGGCAAGCGGTCCGCAACGTTCCTAGCCGGCTTCTTCGTTCCGGTGCTGGCCGGCGCAGCGCTGGCGGCGGCGGCGAAAATCGTGCGGCCGGAGTCTCTCGCGCAGTTGATGCATGTGTTCGGTCGCTTTTTCGACTACGGCAACGTCTATCTGGCCGCAAGCCGGATGTTCCTTCCCGAGAAGATCCAGCACTTCACGCTGCTCTTGCTCCTCGGCGCCTGGCTCGGGTCCTGGCTCCTCGTCCTGCGGCGTGAATTCATCGATAGCGAACTCGGCCGGATCTACCTGCTTTCCGCCGTCTGGGCGCTCGGCTGGATAGCAATCTGGTATTTCATGAACTACGCGCCCGAGCGCTACTGGGTGCACCTGATCCTGCCGCTAGTGATCCACATCGTCGTGGCGCTCGGCCTCTGGCGGCAAATCGGCACGGCGCGTGTGCTGGCGGCGGTGGAGCAGCGTCGCGCGCAGTCCGGCTTCGCCTTTCATCTCTGGCTGGTGCTGCCATCGGCGGTTTTCGTTTCCGAAGCGGGTCTGGCGATGGCGGCTGTGCTTGGTGCGACGAGCGACCGCCTGATCCTACGCATCTCGTCCTTCGCCGCCGCCGCCATCGCATTGACGGCGCTGGCCAGTTGGCGCCGTGTCGCCCAGCGCTCTTCGGCAGCATGGCTCGCGCTGCCGGTGGCGCTGGCGCTGCTGGGCCTTTTCTTCGAAGGCTTCGCTTCGGTGTTTCTGTCCAAGCCGGCCAGCCGGCACGCGCAGCCGCTCGTCGACACGGCCTTGCTGCTCGTCGTCGGCGCCAGCGTCTGGCACTGGCGACGATCGGTAGAAGCAGGCTTCGGGCGCCCGGCGACGGGATGGTGCGCCTTCGTTCTGGTCGGCGCCGCGCTGGCATGCGAAAGCTGGCCGATCCTGGCACGACCGACGTACTCGATCCGCACTGCGTCGCGCAGCATCGGCCAGCAGTTCGCCGACACAGCGCTGATTCAGTCATCAGGCGCCGGCCTCCTCATGCTCGAGAACAGGCTGCGCTATCGCGACGCGATTGACGACGGCAGGCCGGTCGACGCCATCCTCGACTACGACCGCCGCGTCAGGCCGCCGGGTCAGTTCATCCCGTGGACGAGCTACCGGCTGACCGTGCATCGGCGCTACGACGCGCCCAGCCGGCCGCACATGGACGGCGGCGATGCAATCGTCGATGTCTACCGCAATTCGCATCGGCTGCGCCCGGGCGAACAGCCGCCGGCCGTGAGCTGAGAAGCCGGCGGCCAGCGCGTCCGATCAGCGGCCAGGCATGACCAGGCTGGCGACGCTGCGCGCCGGCAGAACGATCTCGAAGCTGCCGTCGGCTTGCTGCGCCGAGGGAGCGAGGGCGACCCAGGCACCTTCGGCCGACGACTGCTCGCCGCTCAGCTCGCTGGCACCGGCGCCGGGCGCCGGGCCGGCGCCGCGTAGCGTCAGCGCGACGGGATCGGGGTGGTTGTTGATGACGACCGCCACCGTGCGCTCGCGGGCGTCGTCGCGAAACGCCGAGACCAGCACCAGGGGGTCGTCGCTGGTCGCCTCGATGCGCACCGCGCCGCGTTTGACCCAGCGCGCGTAGTGGCCGATGGCCCGACCAATGCCGCCGATGCTGACCGTGCCGCGCACGCGGTTGAAGTACACCAGGCAGTCTTCGTCGCACGAGCCGCCACGCGGCGCAAGCGAATCCCAGGCCTGGAACATGCCCCAGTAAGAGGAGGCGTCCGCATAGCGAAGCTCGTCGTGGATGTGGATGGCGCGCCCACGCAGGGTGTCGAGGTAGCCGGCCCGGCCATGGCTCACTTCCGTCATCCAGACCTGCATCCCGTAGCGGGCGGCGAGATCGCGCAAGTCGTTGCGCACCTTGATGCGCTCCGGGTCCGGCCGGCCCTGGCCCGAGGTGTCAAGGATGCGGCTGATCTGGCTGTAGACCGAGCCGTAGGGATAGGTGTGATAGCTGATCGCGCCGACGTACGCGCGCGCCTCCGAGTCGGCCAGGATGGCGCGTGCCGCGGCCAGGCTCGTCTCCTCGCTCTCCTCGCTCGCGACTACCATCTTCAGGGCAAAGCCTTCGCGACGCAGGCGTGCTCCCACCGACTTGACCAGATCGACCACTTCCTGAAGACCGCCGCCGCCGAGCTCGCCGTTGCCCGAGATGGGCTCGTTAAACAGATGGTGCCAGCGCGTCACGATGCCGAAATGGTCGCGCCAGTACACCAGGGGCGCCAGCACGTTCTCGGTCATCTCGTCGAGGTAACGCCGGTAGTTGCTGCGGCGCAGGTCGGCCAGCCACGGGTCGGCCCAGCGCGCGTTGGTGCCGCCGTGGATGGTGAAGTTGTCGAACCCGTACGGCCGCGCCAGGTCGACGATGCCGGTCTTCTGGCCGTTCGAGCGAACGAAGTTGAAGGCGGTCCAGTCGAACGTGAAAGGGTCGTCGTTGTCGTTTGCCGTCGTCCGCGTCACTGGGTCGAAGCGCTCGAACGGGCTGACGTCGAGATGCCCCATCGTGATCCCGATCTGCCCGTAGACCGCCTCGATCACTCGCGGGCGAAGCGTTCCCATCAGGTCTTCCCCGGTTTCCGGTTCGAACCACTCGGTGGTCGAGGCACCGAAGCCCTCCATGACCTGATGCGAAACCGCCGCGTCAATGCGGATCGAGACGCTGCGCGTCGTCGGCAGCGGCGACGCTGGCATGCCGATCGCGCTTGAAGGCGCCGGGGGCACGGCCGAGACCGGCGACCCGCCGAGCGGCGCGCCAGCACAGCCGGCGCAGGCCAGCAGCAAGGCGGGCAGCAGGCCGGCCGGGCGCATCGGGCAGGTCGGCGCGGCCGCCGTCAGGCCGGCGCGGCGCCGGGCTTCGCCTCGCTGCCGTCGCGCAGCAAGCGCGAAAAGTACGCGATCGTGCGCTCCAGGCCCTGCTCGAGCGGCACGGTCGCCTGCCAGGCCAGGCGCTGCCTGGCCAGCAGCACGTCCGGCTTTCGCTGTTTCGGGTCGTCGGCGGGGAGGGGCCTGCGCACCACCCGCGAGGTCGAGCCGGTGAGGCGGATCACCTGCTCGGCCAGCGCCAGGATTGTGAACTCGGCTTCGTTGCCGAGATTGACTGGGCCGGTGAAGTCGTCGGGCGCGGCCATCAGGCGCATCAAGCCATCGACGAGGTCGTCGACGTAGCAGAAGGAGCGCGTCTGCGTGCCGTCGCCGAAGAGGGTGATCGGCTCGCCGCGCAGCGCTTGCACGATCAGGTTGGAGACGACGCGGCCGTCGTTCGGGTGCATGCGCGGGCCGTAGGTGTTAAAGATGCGCGCCACCTTGATGCGCACGCCATACTGGCGGTGGTAGTCGAAGAACAGCGTCTCCGCGCAGCGTTTGCCTTCATCGTAGCAGGCGCGCGGGCCGATCGGATTGACGTTTCCCCAATAGTCTTCGCGCTGCGGGTGCAGCACCGGGTCGCCGTAGACCTCGCTTGTCGAGGCCTGCAGGATCTTCGCCTTGGTGCGCTTGGCCAGCCCAAGCATGTTGATCGCGCCGTGCACGCTGGTCTTGGTGGTCTGGACGGGGTCATGCTGGTAGTGGATGGGGCTGGCGGGACACGCAAGGTTGTAAATCGAATTTACCTCGACGTAGAGCGGGAAGGTGATGTCGTGGCGCATCAATTCAAAATAGGGATTATTTTGCAGGTGAGCGATGTTTGCTTTGCTGCCGGTGAAGAAATTGTCCACGCACAGCACATCGGCACCGCCTTTGATCAGGCGATCACACAAATGCGAGCCCAGAAATCCCGCGCCACCCGTTACCAACACTTTTTCCATGGTCCTGTTTCCGTTTGTTCAGTAAGGTTGTAGGACGGGTCCTGAATGTGGCGTTGCGATGCGTTTTGTATCGCTTTGCGCATTTTACCGTTCCCGAGCAGGCATCGCGCGGGATGCGCCAAGGGAAATCGGTCGTGATTCGTCGTCGCGAGGGGTTGAAACCGCGCACAATGCCACAAAATATCTTCTATTGCGGCTTGCGGACAAAGC
>JAYTYH010000237.1:0-1652 GCA_043742485.1 Rhizobacter sp. | reverse complement strand
CACCCGAGCGTCTGAAAGACCTGCCCGATGTGCCCACCGCGCGCGAGGCCGGCTACCCCCAGCTCGAGGCCATCGTCGGCTGGAGCGGTCTCTACGGGCCGCCGGGCATGAGCAAGGAGCTCGTCGACCGCTGGGCCAGCATGCTCGCCGCCGCGGCCCGCGACCCGCAATGGATCGCCGCCACCGAGAAGGCCGGCAGCATCCCGGGCGTGCTCGGGCCGGCCGAGAGCGAGAAGTACGCCGCCGAGCAGTTCGCGGTCTACGAGCGTCTCGGCCGGCAGCTGCAGATCGATCTCAAGTAGGGGCACGACGAGATGACCCAGTCTGTCCGAAATCGCGGCTGCGACGCGCTCGCTCGCACCCTCGAGGCGGCCGGCGTGCGCCGCGTCTTCACGCTCTCCGGCAATCACATCATGCCGATCTTCGATGCCCTGGTCGGCTCGCAGATCGGCCTCGTCCACACGCGCCACGAAGCCAGCGCCGTGCACATGGCCGACGCCTGGTCGCGCATCACCGGCGAGGTCGGCATCGCGCTCGTCACCGGCGGGCCCGGTCACGCCAACGCGGTGTCGGCGCTCTACACGGCGCAGATGGCCGAGGCGGCCGTCGTGCTGCTCTCGGGCCACGCGCCGAACGACCAGGCCGGCCTCGGCGCCTTCCAGGAGATGCGCCAGGCCGAGATGGCGGCGCCGGTGACGAAAGCGGCGTTCACTTGTGCCGGACCGGAGCACGTCGCCGCCGATGTCGCGCGCGCCATCCGCATCGCCCGCTCGGGCCGTCCGGGGCCGGTGCACTTGAGCCTGCCCACCGATGTGCTCGAGCGACCGGCACCAGCGCTCGGGCCGGATGCGCTCGCTTTCTCGCTCGAGCCGATGCCGCTCGGCGAAGGCATCGCGATCGACCTCATGCAGCGCCTTGCGATGGCGAAGCGCCCCCTGGTGCTGGTCGGGCCGTCGTGCATGACGCGGCCGGGGCGGGCGCTGATCAGAGCGCTAGAAGCGGCGGCTCGCGTGCCCGTCGTCGGCATGGAGAGTCCGCGCGGCATCGCCGATGCCAGCCTCGGCGCCTTCGCGCAGGCGCTGGCGCAGGCCGACTGCATCGTGCTCGTCGGCAAGCGCCTCGACTTCACGCTCCGCTTCGGCACGGCGCCGGCCTTTCCGGCCGCGGCCGAGGTCCATCAGGTCGACGCCGATCCGGCCGAGATCGAGCGCACCCGGCGCGCCCTCGGTGCCCGCCTGCTCACGGTGGCCCAGGCCGATGCCGCGGCCACGCTCTCGGCGCTCGCCGCCGCAGCGAGGCACGGGCCTGTGCAAGGAGAACGGGCGGCGTGGTTGTCGGAGGTGAAGAGCGCCATCGCGTATCGGCCACCGGCATGGGACACGGCCATGTCGACGATGCCCGGGCGCCTGCATCCGGTGCAGATGCTGCGGCCCTTGCAGGGCGTGCTCGACAGCCACGCCGACTCCGTCCTCGTCTGCGACGGCGGCGAGATCGGCCAGTGGGCGATGGCTTGCCTGTCGGCGCCGCACCGCGTCAACAACGGCGTCGCCGGGGCGATCGGCTCGGGGCTGCCGTATGCGCTGGCGGCACGTTGCGCCGAGCCCGAGGCGCCAGTGGTCGCCGTGATGGGAGACGGCACCGTCGGCTTTCAC
>JAYTYH010000236.1:0-4029 GCA_043742485.1 Rhizobacter sp. | reverse complement strand
GGAAAGCGTGTGAGGCGATGCAGCCGGCTTCAGGTCGGCTCGCTCGGTTCGGCTGCACTGAAGTTCACCGCACGGCCCGGCACGACCGTACTTCAAGCTGTTCACCGAGGGCTTTCGTGTGCCCGAAGGCGAGGCCTATGCCGCGGTCGAGCATCCGAAGGGCGAGTTCGGCATCTACATCGTCAGCGACGGCGCCAACAAGCCGTATCGCCTCAAGATCCGTGCCGCCGGCTTCCCGCATCTTGCCGCCCTCGACGAGATGGCGCGTGGTCACATGATCGCCGACGCGGTCGCCGTCATCGGCACGATGGACATCGTCTTCGGTGAGATCGATCGATGAACGCACGGACGGGTACCAAAGCAATGTTGTCGGCCGATGCGGCGGTGCGTTTCGAACGCGAGATCGCCAAGTACCCGGCCGAGGGCAAGGCTTCGGCAGTGATCGCCTGCCTGGCGATCCTCCAGGCGGAGCACGGCTACGTGTCGGCCGATAGCGAGCAGATCGTGGCCGAGGTACTCGGCATGCCGCCGATCGCGGTGCACGAGGTCACCACGTTCTACAACATGTTCAACCAGCAGCCGGTCGGCCGCGTCAAGCTGAACGTGTGCACGAACCTGCCGTGCCAGCTGCGCGGCGCCCAGCAGGCGCTCGCGCATCTTTGCGAAACGCTTCACGTGGAAGAGGGCGGCACCACGGCCGACGGCGCATTTACGTTGCAGAAGGCGGAATGCCTCGGCGCCTGTGCCGACGCGCCCGTCGTGCTGGTCAACGACCTGCAGATGGTGAGCTTCATGAGCGACGCACGGCTCGACGAGCTCGTCGCCGCCTTGCGCGGCGAAGCGGTGGCGCAATGACGGCACGCATCGACCTGTCGCGGTTCCAGGCTACCGGCACCGAGAGCTGCTTTCATGGCCGCCACATCGAGCCGCAGATCTACGCCGGCCTTGACGGCCACAACTGGCGCCTGAAGGACTACGAGTCCCGCGGCGGCTACGCGGCGCTGCGCAAGATCCTGGCCCAGGGCGAGGCTGACGGCAAGCCGCTGGGCATGACGCCGGAGCAGGTCATCGCGGAGGTCAAGGCGTCGGGGTTGCGCGGCCGTGGCGGCGCCGGTTTTCCGACTGGCCTCAAGTGGAGCTTCATGCCGCGCCAGTTTCCGGGCGTGAAGTACCTCGTCTGCAACTCCGACGAGGGCGAGCCCGGCACCTGCAAGGACCGCGACCTGTTGATGTTCAACCCGCACATGGTCATCGAAGGCATGGTCATTGCCGCCTACGCGATGGGCGTGAACATCGGCTACAACTACATCCACGGCGAGATCTTCGAGGTCTACGAACGCTTCGAAGAAGCTCTGGACGAAGCGCGGGCAGCGGGTTATCTCGGTGACGCGCTCCTCGGCTCCAGGTTCAGCTTCCAGCTCCACGCCAGCCACGGCTTCGGCGCCTACATCTGCGGCGAAGAGACGGCGCTGCTCGAGTCGCTCGAAGGCAAGAAGGGCCAGCCGCGCTACAAGCCGCCGTTCCCGGCCAGCTACGGTCTGTACGGCAAGCCGACAACGATCAACAACACCGAGACCTTGGCCGCAGTGCCCTGGATCATCGTCAACGGTGGTCCGGCCTACCTCGAGATCGGCAAGCCCAACAACGGCGGCACGAAGATCTTCTCGGTCGTCGGTGACGTGCAAAAGCCGGGCAACTACGAAGTGCCGCTCGGCACGCCCTTCACGACGCTGCTCGCGCTCGCCGGCGGCGTGCCTGAAGGGCGCACGCTGAAGGCCGTGATTCCGGGCGGTTCGTCGGCGCCGATCTTGCCGGCCGCGGTGATGAAAACGCTCACCATGGACTACGACGCCATCGCCAAGGCCGGTTCCATGCTCGGCTCGGGCGCCGTGATCGTGATGGACGATTCGCGCTCGATGGTGCACTCGCTGCTGCGGCTCTCGTACTTCTACATGCACGAGAGCTGCGGCCAGTGCACGCCGTGCCGCGAAGGCACGGGTTGGCTGTACCGCATCGTCGAGCGCATCGCCAACGGGCAGGGCCGCATGCAGGACATCGACATGCTGAACAGCGTCTCCGACAACATCCAGGGTCGCACCATCTGCGCCCTCGGCGACGCCGCGGCGATGCCGGTGCGCGCCATGATCAAGCACTTCCGGCAGGAGTTCGTCGCTCTCATCGAGAAGAGCGCTCCGCCCGTCCATGTCGGCAGCATCGGCCCGGCCGACAGCCCGCATCCTGAGCTGGCGGCAGTGGCAGCGACGCTGCAGTACGGCCTCGTCGCGAAGACTGCGGCGTCGCCCGCGGTTCGGCAGATGGTCAAGCCATGATCGAGATCGATCTCGACGGCCAGAAGGTGTCGGTGCCCGAGGGCAGCATGGTCATGCATGCGGCCGATCAGGCCGGCACCTACATCCCGCACTTCTGCTATCACAAGAAGCTGACGATCGCGGCCAACTGCCGCATGTGCCTGGTCGACATCGAGAAGGCGCCCAAGCCCATGCCGGCCTGCGCCACGCCCGTGACCCAGGGCATGGTCGTGCGCACGCGCAGCGACAAGGCGTTGAACGCGCAGCAGGGTGTGATGGAGTTCCTGCTCATTAATCACCCGCTCGACTGCCCGATCTGCGACAAGGGCGGCGAGTGTCAGCTGCAGGATCTGGCCGTCGGCTACGGCGCCTCGTCGTCGCGCTACGACGAGGACAAGCGCGTCGTCTACCCGAAAGACGTCGGCCCGCTGATCTCGATGAAGGAGATGAACCGCTGCATTCATTGCACGCGTTGCATCCGCTTCGGCCAGGAAGTGGCCGGCGTGATGGAGCTCGGCATGATCCATCGCGGTGAGCACTCCGAGATCACCACGGTCGCCGGCGACACCATCGACTCCGAGCTCTCCGGCAACATGATCGACGTCTGCCCGGTCGGCGCGCTGCTGAGCAAGCCGTTCCGCTACAGCGCCCGCACCTGGGAGCTGTCGCGTCGCAAGAGCATCAGCCCGCACGACTCGACCGGCGCCAACCTCATCGTCCAGGTCAAGGGCGCGCGCGTGATGCGTGTCGTGCCGCTCGAGAACGACGACGTCAACGAATGCTGGCTCGCCGACCGTGACCGCTTCTCGTACGAGGCGCTCAATTCGCCCGAGCGCCTGACGGCGCCGATGATCCGGCAGGGCGGCGCCTGGATGCCGGCATCGTGGGACGCTGCGCTCGAGTACGTGTCGCGCGGGCTGACCCAGATCTCGGTCGAGCACGGCGCCGACAGCATCGGCGCGATGGCCTCGCCGATCAGCACCGTCGAGGAGCTGCACCTGCTCGCCAAGCTGATGCGCGGGCTCGGTAGCGACCACATCGACACCCGGCTGCGTGAAGTCGCACCGGCCGCGCCCGGGGCGCCCATTCGCTGGCTCGGCTGCTCGATCGCGTCGTTGTCGAATCTGCAGCGCGTGCTGGTGGTCGGTTCGTTCCTGCGCAAGGACCAGCCGCTGTTCGCGCAAAGAATCCGGCAAGCGGCACGCAAGGGCTGCAAGGTGATGAGCGTGCACGCCCTGCGCGACGACTGGCTGATGCCGATGGGCCCGAGCGTGGCCGCCGCTCCGAGCGACTGGCTGCGCGTGCTGCATGAAATCGCCTCGGTCTTGCGGGCGGGTGCGAGCCCGGCCTTCGCAGATGGCATTGGCCCGAGCGACGAGGCTCGAGCCATCGCCGCCGCGCTGCAAAGCGGCGAGCGCAAGGCAGTGCTGCTCGGCAGCGCCGCCGCCCGGCACCCCGACGCAGCAGCGCTCGAAGACGCCGCCCGTGTCGTCGCGGCGCTTACCGGCGCCAGCTTCGGCTGGCTGGTCGACGGCGGCAATGCCGTCGGCGCCGAGCTGGTAGGCGCCATGCCGCGTGGCGCTGGTGCCAGCGCCGCCCGCATGCTTGGCGATGGCGCGCCGCTCAAGGCCGTCGTGCTGCTCAACGTCGAGCCGGGGCTCGACGCCGCCGACCCCATCGCCGCCGTCGCTGCGTTGAGCTACGCCGAGATGGTGGTGTC
>JAYTYH010000235.1:0-1540 GCA_043742485.1 Rhizobacter sp. | reverse complement strand
GAGGCCGAGCAGCAGCGCCGAATAGGCCAGCACGCGCGGCCGCGCCACCCTCTTCCACATCGCGCGCGACGACCAGCGCTTCGTCATCGCGTTCTGGGTCGCGAAGCGGATCAGGCCGCGCGGGTAGGCCATCTTGTCCATGACGCCGTTGCACACGTCGATGCAGGCAGCGCAGCCGATGCACTCGTACTGCAGTCCCTTCCTGATGTCGATGCCGGTCGGGCAGACCTGGACGCACAGCGTGCAGTCGATGCACTGGCCCTTGCCGATCGAGGCCGGGTCGACGCCGCGGCCACGCGAGCCGCGCGGCTCGCCGCGAAACTCGTCGTAGCTGACGATGAGCGTGTCGCGGTCGAACATCGCGCTCTGGAAGCGCGCGTAGGGGCACATGTACTTGCAGACCTGCTCGCGCAGGTAGCCGGCGTTGCCGTAGGTGGCCAGGCCGTAGAAGAGGATCCAGAAGGTCTGCCACGGCCCGAGCGAGAACGCCAGGGCTTCGCCGGCGAGCGTGGGCGCCGGCGTGAAGTAGGCGACGAAGGTGAAGCCGGTCCAGAGGCCGATCGCCAGCCACGTCGCCTGCTTGCCGCCGCGGCGCAGCAGCTTGCCGGCCGACCACGGCGCGGCATCGAGCTTGAGGCGGGCCTGGCGGTCGCCCTCGAAGCGGCGCTCGACCCACATGAAAATCTCGGTGTAGACCGTCTGCGGGCAGGCGAAGCCGCACCACAGGCGGCCGGCCACGGCGGTGAAGAGAAAGAGGCTGAGCGCCGAGAGGATGAGGAGACCGGCCAGATAGATCACGTCCTGCGGGTGCAGCACCATCGCGAAGATGTAGAAGCGCCGCGTCGCCAGGTCGAACAGCAGCGCCGGCCGGTCGTTCCATTGCAGCCACGGCAAGCCGTAGAAGAGCAGCTGCGTGAACCAGACGAGGGCCCAGCGCCAGCCGGCGAACCAGCCGCGCACCGAACGCGACTGGATCTTCACCTCGCTCACGTAGAGCGAGATCGTCTGCTCCGCGGGCTTCATCTGGCGACGGTCTTGCGCGGTTGCGACAGGCTCCACACGTAGCTGGCGACGAGATGGATCTGCTCCGGCGTCATGCGGCCCTGCTGCGCCGGCATGACATTGGTCTTGCCGTTGTTGACCATCGCCGTGATGGCGGCCTCGCCCCAGCCGTGCAGCCAGACACCGTCGGTGAGGTCGGGCGCGCCGATCGCCTGGTTGCCCTTGCCTTCGGCGCCGTGGCAGGCCGCGCAAACCGTGAACCTCGCCTTGCCGGCCGAGGCCGAGATCGAGTCGTAGGGGCTGTTCGACAGCTTCAGCACGTAGTTGGCGACATCGTGCACATCGCTCGCCGAGCCGACCGCCGCGGCCATCGGCGGCATCACGCCGATGCGGCCGAGGGTGATCGTCTCCTCGATCTTGGCGGGGCTGCCGCCGTGCAGCCAGTCGTTGTCGGTGAGGTCCGGAAAGCCCTTGCTGCCGCGGGCATCGGAGCCATGGCAAGCCGAGCAGTTGTTGATGAATAGGCGTTGGCCGCTGG
>JAYTYH010000234.1:0-1686 GCA_043742485.1 Rhizobacter sp. | reverse complement strand
GCCGACTGCGCCGCGCCGAGGTGCATGCCGCCGTCGAGCAGGAGCAGCTCGCCGGTGACGGTCTTCGCGCCCTCGACGAGCCACAGGACCGCATCGGCGACGTCTTCCGGCGTGCTCGCGCGCGCCAGCGGCGCGACGGCTTCGTAGCCGGCCTTGATCCTGTCGTAGCCGTGCTGGCCGATGCCGTCCACGAACCAGCGCGAGGTGATCAGCCCGGGGCACACGGCGTTGACGCGCACCTCCGGCGCCATGGCGCGCGCGAAATAGAGCGTCATTGAATTGACTGCGCCTTTCGACGCGATGTAGGCGACCGACGAGCCGATGCCGAGGGCGCCGGCGATCGACGAAACGTTGACGACGCAGCCGGCCGCTGCCTTCAGGTGCGGCGCCGCGGCCCGGATCATCTGGAAGGCACCGAGCGCGTTGACGCCGACGATGCGCTGGAAGGTCTCGGCATCGATGGCATCCCAGTTGGCGGCGCCGGCGAACGACGAGATGCCGGCGTTGTTGACGAGCGCATCGAGGCGGCCCCAGCGCGCGACGGCGTCGGCCACCAGGGCACGGCAGTCGGTGTCGTCGGCGACGTCGCCGCGCTTGAGCAGCACGTCGGCACCGGCGGCGCGGCAGGCCGCGGCCGTCGCTTCGGCGTCTTGCTGGCTCCGCGAGTAGTTGACGACGACGTTCCAGCCGCGCCCGGCAAGGGCGACAGCGGTGGCGGCGCCGACGCCCGTGGCCGAACCGGTGACGAGGGCGACCCGGGCTTCTGTCATGGCCTTCCTTTCAGGAGCGAATCGGACGCGCTGTGGGCGCGTCTCGTCGACCGATTCTGCGGGACGCCGCGGCCCGGTCCACGGCGTTTCCGTTGCGCAGCGGCGGCGCGGCAATGCCGCGATACTGGCGGCCCCCACGCACTCACCGACATCTGCCAACCCATGTTCATCCGCGGTATCGGCACCGCCACTCCACCTTCGCGATTCACAAAATCGGAATGCCTGGCCGCCTTCCAGCGCTCCGACTGGTTCGCCAGGCTGGACACGCGCTCGCACCTGATCGCGCGGACGGTGCTCCAGCGCGATAACGGCATCGAGGCGCGCCGCCTGGCGCTCGACTCGCTCGACGACGTCTTTACGATCGACCCCGACACCCTCGACCGCCGATTCCTGAAGCACGCGCCCGGGCTCGCCGCCGCCGCCGGCCAGCGTGCCCTCGACGCGGCGGGGATCGATGCCGCGGCGATCGACGCCGTCGTCGTCAGCACCTGCACCGGCTACGTCTGCCCCGGGCTCTCCGGCTACGTAGTCGAGCGGCTCGGCCTGCGCGCCGACGTCCAGGCCTTCGACCTGGTCGGTCAAGGCTGCGCGGCGGCGCTGCCCAACCTGCAACTCGGCCGCTCGCTGCTCGCGTCGGGTGCGGCCGAACACGTGCTCTCTGTCTGCGTCGAGGTCGCCAGCGCCGCGATGTACCTCGACAACGACCCCGGTGTGTTGATCAGCGCCTGCCTGTTCGGCGACGGTGCCGGCGCCGCCGTGCTTTCACGCGAGCCCGCATCGGTGGCCGAAGCCGGCCGCCGCATCGAGTGGAAGGGCGGCGCCTCGCTGATCGAGCCGAAGCAGCGCAAGGCGCTGATGTTCGAGCAGCGGGACGGCATGCTGCGCAACATCCTGACGCGCGAGGTGCCGGCGCTCG
>JAYTYH010000233.1:0-1555 GCA_043742485.1 Rhizobacter sp. | reverse complement strand
GCGCCACCGGATGGGCGTAGAAGCCGCGGCCCGACTTGCGGCCGAGCAGGCCGCCGTCGACCATCTCGCGCTGCACCAGCGAAGGCTGAAAGCGCTTGTCGCCGAAGTTGGCGGCGAACACCGATTCGGTGACAGCGAAGTTGGTGTCGTGGCCGATCAGATCCATCAGCTCGCACGGGCCCATGCGAAAGCCCGCCCCGCGCATGCAGGCGTCGATCGTGGCCGGCTCGGCGGCGCGCTCGTGCAGCAGGGCCAGCGCTTCGGCGTAATACGGGCGGGCGATGCGGTTGACGATGAAGCCCGGCGTCGAACGCGCGTGCACCGGCGTCTTGCCCCAACGCCGGCTCAGCGCGAAGACCGCCGCGGCCACGGCCGGGTCGGTCGAGAGGCCCGACACGACCTCGACCAGCTTCATCAACGGCACCGGATTGAAGAAGTGCATGCCGACGAAACGGCCCGGCGCCTGCAGCCCATGAGCGAGCGCCGTGATCGAGATCGACGACGTGTTCGACGCCAGCACCGCGGCCTCGCCGACGATGCCTTCGAGCAACTGCACCAGGCCCTTCTTGGCCGCCGCGTTCTCGACGATGGCCTCGATGACGAGGCCGGCGCCGGCGGCGTCTTCGAGCCGTGTGGCGGCGCCGATGCGCGCTGCGATCGCCCGGGCTTCGCCAGCGTCGAGCTTGCCCTTGGCGGCGAGGCCGTCGAGCGTGGCCGCGGTCTTCGCGACGGCCGCCGCGGCGGCGCCTTCGCGCGCGTCGAAAAGGCGCACCGCGTGGCCGGCCTGCGCCGCGACCTGGGCGATGCCGGCACCCATGATGCCGGCGCCGACGACGAAGACGACGGTGTCGCTGTTGAGCTCGAAAGTCATGGCGAAATTATCGCGACATCACGCCGGGCGTCCCGTGGCGGGCCGCGTACTGACTGGTGCCAAAAGCATGGAGGCGTGCACCAGAATGCATCGACGACCCCCCGGAGGCCCAATGAACACATTGCACATCCAGGCCATCGCCGTTCGACGCGGCGCCGTTCCCAGCGCCTGGGCGGCGTGATGCTGGCGGCCCTGCTGGCCTCGGCGGAGGCGGCGCCATAGGCACCTCGACATCGCCGCCCGCATTTGTAACGCCGCCGGCGGCACTGGTCGCCACGGGTCACCTCACGACGCCTCCGGAAAGTCGGCGCCCAGCGTCGTCTCTTTCCAGGCCTCGAAGTTGGCGCGCATGGCGTCGAGCTTGGCGCTGGCGGCGGCGAACGCCGGCGCGCCGAGCAGCAGCCGCAGCGGCGGGCTCGCGGCGGTGACGGCGGCGATCACGGCGGCGGCACCGCGCACCGGATCTCCGGCCTGCTTGCCGCTGCGCTCGCGCGTCTGGATTCGGCGCTGGCCGGCGGTGGCGGCGTAGTCGTCGATCACCGTCGCCGACTCGACGATGGAGCGGCCGGCCCAGTCGGTCCGGAACGGGCCCGGCTCGACGATGGTGACGCCGATGCCGAGCGGCTTGCACTCCACCGCCAGCGATTCGGACAGGCCCTCGACCGCGAACTTGGTCGCGTGGTA
>JAYTYH010000232.1:0-9517 GCA_043742485.1 Rhizobacter sp. | reverse complement strand
CGCCGCCGCTTCAGCGCGCGAGAGCACGAGCTCGACGCCGCGCACCTCGCGCAGCTTGGCCGAGAGCTCGGCGAGGTTCGCGCCGGGCGGCAGATAGGCGGTGGCGAACGATCCGAGCGAGCCGTGGTGGGCGACGTAGGGGTCGGTCACCGGCAGGATGACGCGGGCCGTACCCGAGCCGATCTGGGCGTCGAACCAGTCCTGCAGGAAGATGATCTGTGGCCTGCCGGCGGCGTCGGTCTTGGCGTTCATGCCGTGGTCGGCGGTCAGGGCGATGGTCACGCCCATGGCGTCGAACTCGGCAAGGTAGCCGCTCATCATCCGGTAGAAGTCGTTCGCTGCCGGCGTGCCGGGCGCGTGCTTGTGCTGCACGTAGTCGGTGGTCGAGAGGTACATCACGTCGGGCCGGTCGCGGGCCATGATCTTGGCGCCGGCGGCGAACACGAACTCGGAGAGGTCGGCGCTGTAGACCTTGGGCAGCGGCTTGCCGACGAGCTCGATCACGCCGGTGATGCCGTTGCTTTCCATCGTCAGCTGGTCGGCCTTCTCGGCCGAGAAGCAGACCGCCTTCATGCCCTTGCCGAGGAGGGTGCGCAGCTTGTCCTTGGCAGTGATGACGACGACCTTGGCGCCGGCGTTCGAGAAGCCGGCCAGCAGCGTCTCGGCGCGCAGGTACTTGGCGTCGTTCATCATCACTTCTTCGTCGTTCTCGCGGTCGTAGAAGTAGTTGCCGCAGATGCCGTGTACGGCCGGCGGCACGCCGGTGACGATCGAGATGTTGTTCGGGTTGGTGAAGCTCGGCACCACGCATTCGCCGAGCAGGGAAGTGCCCTTGGCGCACATCGCCGCGAGATAGGGCGCGGCGCCGGCCTGGATCGCCTGGTTGATGTAGTCGGCCTCGCAGCCGTCGACGCAGACGACGACCAGCGGCCGGTCCATCCAGCGGTAGCTGCGGCCGTTGGCGGAGACCGCGCGGCGGGTTGATTGGGTCATGGGAATCCTCTGCCTGTTGAATTCGGGGCGCTAGGCGACGGCCTTGGCGATGCGCGTGCGCAGCCAGGCCGACAGCAGCTCCGACAGCACGACGACGACGATGATGGAAAGCAGGATCGCGGCGACGTCTTTCGATGCGACGCGTTGCACGCTCTCGCGCAGGTACCAGCCCATGCCGCCGGCGCCGAAAAAGCCGACCACGGTGGCGGCACGGAAGGTCACGTCCCAGGTATAGATCGAGATGCCGGTCCAGGCCACGCGCACCTGCGGCAGCACCGCGTAGACGAAGACCTGCAGCTGGTTGGCGCCGGCCGAGCGGATCGCCTCGACCTGGCCGGGCTTGATGGCCTCGATCGATTCCGAGAACAGCTTGCCGGCGAAGCCGATGCAGTAGAGCGTCAACGCCAGGGCGCCGGGCAGCATGCCGAAGCCGAGCACCATGACGAGAAGGATTGTCCAAATCATCTCGTGCACCGAACGGCAGGCCATGATGATCAGCCGCGCCGGCAGGTAGAGGAAGCGCCGGCTCGGCGTCAGGTTGTGGGCCGCGAACCAGGCCAGCGGCACGGCGGCGGCCAGGCCGATCACGGTCGCGAAGTACGACATCTGCAGCGTCTCGATCACCGTGTGCCAGTAGCCGGCGTTGAGCAGATGGCCGACGTTGGGCGGGAAGTAGCGCCGCTCGAGCATCTCGCCCATGCGGCCGAGCAGGCCGGGCAGGCGCTCTAGGTCGATGTCGAGGTAGTCGACCGAGAAGGCGAGAAAGGCCAGCGAGCCGAGCAGCGCCGCGTACTTGTAGAGGCTTTGCGGATAGCGAAAGCGGCTCCAGGTGGCAGGCGACGAGTTCGCGGCGACCGCGCCGCCGACCGCATCGCCCACATCGGCCAGCGCCGCGGCGGGCCGCTTCGACGCCGCTCCGGCCAGGCCGCGCATGCGCAGCTCAGATGACGGCTCGGCGTGCATAGTGGGAGGCGACTTCGCCGAAGACGATGAGTGCCAGCACGGCGAGGATGACGACCGCAATGCCGCCGTAGTTCGACATCGCCATCTGCCTGAACAGCAAGAGGCCGAGGCCGCCGGCGCCGACCAGGCCCATGATGGTCGAGCGGCGGATGTTGATGTCCCACTCGAAGATCATGTTGCCCACGAAGATCGGGATGATCTGCGGCAGGATCGCGAACCAGAGGATCTGGAACTTGGTGCCGCCGGCAGCACGGATCGCCTCGAGCGGCTTCGGGTCGACGTCTTCGATGGCTTCGGCGATCGTCTTCGAGATGAAGCCGATCGAGCGCACCGCCATCGCCAGCACGCCGGCAAGCGCGCCGAGGCCGACCGCGGAGACGAAGATCAGGCCCCAGACGATCTCGTGCACCGAGCGCGACATCGTCATCAGGAAGCGGCCGACCGCGTAGGAGCTCTTGCCGAAGGGCGTGATGTTGGCGGCGCCGAGCCAGGCCACGGGGATCGACAGCATGAGTCCGACGACGGTGGCGAGCGTCGCCATCACGATGGTCTCGAGGGCGGGCTTCCAGAGCTCGGGAAGCACCGAGGCATCGAGCTCGGCGAAGCGCTCCGCCGTGGCCAGCAGCGAGCTCACCTGGATGCGGCTCCAGTCGGTGTCGCGGACGACGATGACCTCGATGCTCCAGGCCACGGCGAACAGGACCACGGCATAGGAGACGTAGCGCCGGCGCCGCGTGCGCTGCCGGCCGGCGGCGATGTCGGCGACGCGCAGGTCGAGCGTGGCGGCGTTCACAGCACCTCCATCGCGTAGATGTCCTGCAGGGCCGCCTTGTCGAGCTCGGCGGGCGTGCCTTCGAACTTCTTCAGGCCGTCCTGCAGGCCGATGACGCGGGTGCAGAAGTCGCAGGCGAGATCGACGTCGTGGATGTTGCAGAGCACCGGGATGTGGAACTCGGCGGCGATCTCGCGGATGAGCGTCATCACTTCGCGCGAGATCTTCGGGTCGAGGCTCGAGGTCGGCTCGTCGACGAGCAGCAGCTTCGGGTTCTGGATCAGGGCGCGGGCGATGCCGACGCGCTGGCGCTGGCCGCCCGAGAGCCGGTCGGCGCGCTTGTCGACGTGCTCGCTCAGGCCGACCCGGTCGAGCAGGCGCAGGGCCTGGGCGATGTCGTCCTTCGTGTACATGCGCAGGATGCTGCGCAGCGTGCCGGTGTAGCCCAGCCGGCCGGTGAGGACGTTGTCCATCACCGAGAGCCGCTCGATCAGGTTGAACTCCTGGAAGATCATGCCGATGTTGCGGCGCTGCATCCGCATCTCCGGGTAGGAGAGCTTGAGCAGATCGACGCCGTTGAAGAGGATCTCGCCGCCCTTGGGTTCGACCAGCCGGTTGACGCAGCGGATCAGCGTCGACTTGCCGGCACCGCTCGGCCCGATGACGGCGAAGAAGTCGTCTGGCCCGAGCGTGAAGCTCACGCCCTTGAGGATCTCGCGGTCGGCATAGCCGGCGTGCAGGTTCTTGACTTCCAGGACGGCTCGCATGCGGATCTCCCGGCTGCCGTGGCGTTACTTGCCGCCGCCCGCTTCGCGGATGACGTTGTAGTCGGCGTCCTTCATCTCGACGAACTTCTCGGCATCGACGTTGTCGAGGTACTTCTTGCCGTCGGCGTTCTGGTCGAGCGTGAGGAAGGTGTCCTGGATCTGCTTCTTCAGCTCGGGGCAGAGCGTCGAGCGGTAGACGAACGGATCCTGCGGGATCAGCGGCGAGGTCCAGAGGATGTTGAAGTCCTCGGTCTTCATCTTGCCCTTGCTCGAGGTGAGCGTGTTCATGAAGCGGTGCGTCGCGACGAAGGCGGCGTCGGCCTTGCCGTCGAACACGGCGATCGTCGACAGGTCGTGGCCGCCCGAGAAGGCGACGCGGCCGAAGTACTGCTTCAGCGGCATCTTCACGACCTTGCCGCCGAAGATCGATTCCGGGATCAGCGAGCCCGAGGTGCTGGCCGGATCGACCAGCAGCATCACCGAGCCCTTGACGGAATCGAGGGTCGAGAACTTCGAGCCTTTCTTGGTGATGAGGATCGACTTGAAGCCGGGCCCGGCCTCCTGGACGCCGTCTTTCTTCTTGTAGTAGGTGGCGAAGACGTCGATGTTGGCGCCCTGGGTCTTGGCGATCAGGTACGACTCGGGCCCGAGCACGGCGATGTCGACCCACTTGCCGAGCAGCGCCTCGACCACCGACGCATACGACGTCGGCATGTAGAACTCGATCTTCTTGCCGGTGTTCTTGGCGAGGATGTCGAGCACCGGCTTGTAGAGCGTGAGCTCGCGCACCGACTCCTGGGTCGGGATGATCGAGAAGCGCAGGACCTTGGGGTTCTCGCAGGCCTGGGCCAGTGCCACTGCGGGCGCGAGCAGCAAGGCGCCGGCGGCGAGCAGAGCGCCCGAGACGCGCGCCAGGAGGGATGTCGACCGCTCGGGCCGTGAGAGTGAGGTCTTCTGCATGGTGGTCTCCGTTCGTGGGTAGCTGGACGACTTTGCCGATGCGATGTGACGCGGCTGCGTCGCCGTCGCCCGGCAGGTTCCGGCGGCTGCGGCCGCGTTCGGCTCCGCCGCTCTGGTTGTGCTGACGGTCTACGCGTTGCTGGCGCGGCGCACCTCCGGCAGCGCGGCAGCCGTGGCGGCGAAGCGGTGCATCCGCGCACGGCTTTCGACGGCGTGTTCATGGAGCCGGGCGCCGGCACCCTCGACGTCGCGGGCGGCGATCGCGGCCAGGATCCTTTCGTGCTCGAGCGTCGACTCGCGAAGGCGCCGCGGCACCGAAAGCGTGTGGCGCCGGAACAGGCTGAGCTCGTTGACGAGCCGGCGGTACATCTGCAGCAGCTTGGCGTTGCCGGCGAACTCGACGAGGGCGTCGTGAAAGCGCAGGTTCGCCAGGTGATAGCCCTCGGCGTCGGCGCCGATGGCGGCGTCACGCATGCGCTGGACCACGGCCCCGAGTTCGGTCAGTTGCTCCGGCCGGATCGACGCGGCGAGCTTGCGGCCGGCCATCTGGTCGAGCGCGGCCCGGAGCTCGTAGATCTCGTCGGCTTCAGTGACGGAGATCTCGCGCACGAAGACGCCGCGGTTCTTCTCGAGGCGGACCAGCCCGGTCTCGGCGAGCGCGCGCAGCGCCTCACGAACGGGGCCGCGCGAGACGCCGAGCCGCGCCGCCAGCGCCAGCTCGTTCAGCTTCTCGCCGCTGGCCAGCTCGCCGGCGAGAACCATGCGCTCCAGCTCGCGCTGCACCAGCACCGTCAGCGAGTGGCTTTTCAGGATCGCGATGTGGGCGGGCGCTTGTGACACCAGGAAATTCTGATGGCGAACTGCCTATTGTCAACAATCTTATTCCCGGGGATGCACCGCGACGCCGCGCAGGGCCTGCGCGAAAGTCAGGCCGGTGCCGCTGGAAACAGCGTGGCGACGGCGGCGTCGGCATCGGCGCCACGCCGGAAAGCGATCATCGTGATGCGCCCCGAAGGCGCCACGGCGGCCACGGTGAAGGCCTTCTTCGGGCAGGCGCCCATGCAGGTCGTGAGGACCACGCGCGAGCGCGGCACGGCAGCGTCGCGGCAGGCTCGGGCGAGCTCCTTTCCGACCAGGCGGGCGGTGATCTTCTTCGGCCCCTTGCTGCGTTTCTCGCAGGCCTTGCAGACCAGCACGACGCTCTTCCAGCCGTGGCGCAAAGTGCGCGGCGCGTCGCCGGCGAGATCGGGGATTCGGAGCACGGTATCGACCATGTCGAAGTATCCGCGTTGCCCGCCGGCGCCGCCTCAGAGGGACTTGAAGAACGTCAGGCTCGGAGCGAAGAAGTACTCGCCGCCGCGCATCGTCACGAAGCCGTGGAAGTCGAAACTCTTCTTCACGCTCGCCGGGTCGTCCCACGACTCGCTCCACTGCGGGCCGGTGCCGGCCACCGCACCCTGGCCGATGATCGGGTCGACGCCGGTGCCGGCGACCTGGAACGCGATGTTGTTGGCCCAGCTGGCCTGCGTGAACACGAACTGCCGCGTCAGGCTGCCGTTGTAGGCCATGAACAGCAGGCCGACGCCGCCCTTGGGCAGCAGCGGCAGCACGTCGTGCTTGAACTCTGCCAGCGTCTTGGCGTCGGGCAGCGCCGACGGGTGCGCCAGGCGCGGCTTGTCCTCGAACGGGATGCCGCGGCGCGCCATGATGCGCGTGCGCTCGTCGGCGGCGCCGCCGGGGCCGCTGCCGCGCGGGTTGACCTTGCGGATGTGGGCCTGGAAGGGGCAGCGCGAGCCGCCGTCGCCGCTGTAGTCGAAGTCGTTGGGCGGATTCAGGCCCTTGGCTTCATCGCTCATCGTCACCGGCGTGCCGTCTTCGAAGCGGCCGACGACGAGCGCACCGGCGCGTTCGCGGTCCTCGCCTTTCAGGCCGAGCTTGTCGGCGAGCACCTGCTCCTGCAGCTTGAAGCCGTGCACGTTCTGTTCTAGCTTGCGAAAGATGAAGTAGCTGCCGAACGCCGTCTTGTCGGTGCTGCCCGGCATGTCCTTGACGAGCGCCGTGGCGAGGGCGAACTGCGGATCCCAGCGGGCGACACCGGCGCCCTTGGATTCCTTCGTGATGTCTTCGGACAGCATCAGCGGCTGGCTGCGCCCGTCGACGTAGCCGAAGTGCTCGATGCCGTTGTCGTGCTTGTCCTTGACGGCCGAGCCGATCTGCTCGTGCACGACCTTGGCGCCACACTCGTCGAGCAGGGCGACGACGGCGTCGCGCTTCAGGCGCACGTTGTTGCGGACCATGTCGCCAACGAGGACCATGCCGTCGATCTGGCCCTGGAAGTGCGGTTCCCAGTCGGCGAGCGTGTCCTTCACGGCGGCTAGGCTGGCGCCATCTTTCATGCCCTTGCGGAACTCCGGTTCGCCGGTGGGCGCGAGCGCGTCGCGGCCGATTGCTTGGTAGCCGCTGAAGGCGAGGAACGCAGCCACGAAGGTCCCGCCCGAGGCGCCCTTGTTGTGGTATTCGTCGGTCTCCAGGAGCTGCTGGTAGGCGCTCGTCAGGTGGTAGTTGCCGAGCTCGCGCAGCACGCGGCGCGACTCCTGGGCCCGCGTCGGGTCGAGCGTGAAGAAGATGTTGACGGTCTCGGGGCGACCGTGACCCTTGAGGATGTTGCCCTGCAGGCATTCGAGCATCTGCTGCTCGTCGTGGTCGGCGTCCTGCCATTGCAGCGGCTTGTTGAGAACGATCGGCATGTCGGCTCCTGGCACTTGAAGAGGGGCCGGAGCTTGAGCCGGAGTTCCGGCTTCGCAATCCTCAAGGCATGGGATGCATGCCGCAGCACCATGGCCCGTTCAGGCACGCGGCTCTTCCCAGTCGAAGCGCCAGATGGCGAGGGCGGCGAACGCGACCGCGAAGGCGAGCATCACGCCGACCGGCGCCGCCGCCGCGCCGAGGCCGAGGCCGCGCCAGGTCATGGCGTCGAAGCCGTCGACGGCCCAGCGCGTCGGCACCGCCAGCGAGGCCGTCTGCAGCCAGGCCGGGAACACGAACGACGGCACCCAGGCGCCGCCGAGCATCACCATCACCAGCGTCGCGAAGATGGCCAGCCCGCGGGTCGCTTCCGGCGTCTTGCCGAGCGCGGCGATGAGCAGGCCGAAGCTCGAGGTCAGGAGGCCGAAGGCAACGGCGATGCCGACGAAGCCGGCCACGCTACCCTCGATGCGGACACCGAAGACCGCCATCGCCGCAGCATAGACGATGGCCAGGATCACGAGCGCGATGAGGGCGCCGCTGACGATCGTGCTGCCGAGCAGCGTGGCGCGGCCGAGCGGTGCCGCGCGCAGCCGCTTCCAGAGACCGAGGCGGCGCGCCAGCAGTACGCCGATGCCGATGTCGATGCCCATGAAGAGGATGAACTGCACGCTCATGCCGGCGAACGAATGCGCGTAGCTGTTGTACTTGACCGGCGCGCCGCCGCCGGCGGCCAGCGCCGCCGTGGCCTCGGTGCGAAAGGGCAGCGAGAAGCCGCCGCCGTCCGGCCCGCTGGCTCGCCCACTCCCGCCGGCGCCGATCCCCGCCGTGCTGCCGATCGACTCCATCACGTGCTGCGCGAACAGGCCGCGCACGATCGCCATGCCGGCGGCCTGCGACGGGTCGTACTGGACCTGCACCACCGGCTTCGGGCCGCCGCGCACCAGCGCTTGCGGCGTCGCCTCGCCGAAGCCCTTCGGCATGACGATGGCGGCGCGGACCTTGCCGGAGCGCACCGCCGCGGCACCGTCGTTCTCGGCGAGGACCCGAAGGTCGAGCGCCGGATCGGCAGCCATCGACGTCGCGATCTGCTTCGTCAGGGCGCTGCCGTCGAGGTCGGTGAAGGCGACCGCGATCTTCGAAGGCTTGCCGTCGTCGTTGCCGAACAGCGAGCCGAAGAATGCTGCGATCACGATCGGCGCCGCGATCGACATGATCAGGGAACGGCGGTTCGAGAAGTAGAGAACGAGGTCCTTGCGGACGAGAGCGCGAAAGGCGGTGGTGTTCATGGTTCAGTCTCTGAGTTGGCGGCCCGTAAGCGACAGGAAAACGTCTTCGAGGTTGGCGCGGCCCGACGACAGCCGGCGCACCGGATGGTTATGGGCCGCCAGCCAGGCCAGCACCACCGGCGCGGTGCGGCCGAGGTCGGCGACGCCGACGCGAAGCAGCGCGCCTTCCTGCGCCGGCCGCGCGACGCCGGGCTGCATCGCCAGCGCGGCGAGATCGACGACGCCCTCGATCTCGATCTCTAGCGAGTCGACCGTCGGCAGCCGCTGGTGCAGGCCCTGCAGCGTGTCGCTGGCGACGACCTTGCCGTGATCCATGATCACGATGCGGTCGCACAGCCGCTCGGCCTCTTCCATGTAGTGCGTCGTGTAGAGGATGGCCTTGCCGCGCCCACGCAGCGCCTCGAGGTTGTCGAAGATGGCGTTGCGGCTCTGCGGATCGACACCGACGGTGGGCTCGTCGAGGATCAGCACGTCGGGGTCGTGGACGAGTGCGGCGGCGATGTTCAGGCGCCGCTTCATGCCGCCGCTGAAGGTCATCGGCTTGTCCCTCGCGCGCTCGGCCAGGCCGACGAGCGCGAGGGCCGCGGCGACCTGCGCCTGCAGCTTTGCGCCGCTCATGCCGTAGAGCGCGCCGAACAGCTCCAGGTTGGCGGCGGCGCCGAGGTTCTCGTAGAGCGAGAGCTCTTGTGGCACGACGCCGATGCGGCGCTTCAGCGGCTCGCCGCCGGCGGCAGTGAGCTCCGAGCGGGCTGCGCCTTCGCCGACGCCCTTGCCCACGAACACGCGGCCACTGTCGGGTGCGACCAGGCCGCAGAGCATCGCCACCGTGGTCGACTTGCCGGCGCCGTTCGGGCCGAGCAGGCCGACGATCTCGCCGGCGCCGACCGTGAACGACAGGTCGGCGACGACCGCGCGCGTGCCGTACGACTTGCAGAGGCTGTGGGCTTCGAGCATCGCTTCTCCTGTTCGTGACGGCGCCACTCTAGTCACGCACGGCAGGTGCCGGCGAGGCGGGCGACGAAACGACG
>JAYTYH010000231.1:0-2153 GCA_043742485.1 Rhizobacter sp. | reverse complement strand
CGGCCAGCGCCCGAAAGACGTGGAGGTTCGCGACGAGCAGTCGCGGGTGCTCGTGCAGGTGTATCAGGCCTACGAAGACCAGTGCCAGCGCGAAGGCGTAATCGACTTCGCCGAGCTGATGCTGCGCACCTACGAGCTGATGCGCGACAACCAGGCGTTGCGCGAGCACTACCAGCGGCGCTTACGCCACATCCTGGTCGACGAATTCCAGGACACGAACAAGCTGCAGTACGCGTGGCTCAAGGTCTTCGCGGGCTCTGTCTCTGATCCCAATCCTTCGGCGGTGTTCGCGGTCGGCGACGACGACCAGAGCATCTACGCCTTCCGCGGCGCGCAGGTCGGCAACATGGCCGCGTTCGAGCGCGAGTTCAAGGTTCAGCAGGTCATCAAGCTCGAACGCAACTACCGCTCCTTCGGCAACATCCTCGACACCGCCAACGAGCTGATCTCGCGCAACACACGCCGCCTCGGCAAGAACCTGCGCACCGAGGCCGGCCCGGGCGAGCCGGTGCGCGTGCGCGAAGCGACCAGCGACTTCGCCGAAGCACAGTGGTTCGTCAAAGAAGCGCAGCAGTTGCACCGCGAAGGCACGCCGCGCAGCGACATCGCGCTGCTGTACCGCAGCAACGCGCAAAGCCGGGTGATCGAGAGTGCGCTGTTCAATGCCGGGATGCCGTACAAGGTCTACGGCGGCTTGCGTTTCTTTGAACGTGCCGAGGTTAAACACGCGCTGAGTTATCTGCGCCTGATCGAGAACCCGAGCGACGACACGAGCTTTCTGCGCGTGGTGAATTTCCCGACGCGTGGCATCGGTGCCCGCACCGTCGAGTCGCTGCAAGACGCGGCCCGCGCGAGCGGCCGCAGCCTTTATCAAAGTGTCGGCGCGCTCTCGGGCAAGGGGGGAGGCAACCTGCAGGCTTTCGTCGCGATGATCGACAAGATGCGCGAAGCCACGCGTGGCCTCACGCTGCGCGAGATCATCGAGCACATGCTGCACACGTCTGGACTCGTCGAGTTTTACAAGACAGACAAGGAAGGCCAGGACCGGCTCGAGAACCTGGAAGAACTGGTGAACGCCGCCGAAGGCTTCGTGACGCAAGAAGGCTTCGGCAAGGACGCGGTGGCGCTGCCGGTCGACGAACACGCCGGTGCGATGAGCGCGGGCACGCCGACGGCAATCGCCTCGGTCGACCTCATACCCGACGCCGAAACCGGCGAGATCATGTCGCCTCTCGCCGCGTTCCTGACCCACGCTTCACTCGAAGCGGGCGACAACCAGGCGCAGGCCGGGCAGGACGCGATCCAGCTGATGACGGTGCACTCGGCCAAGGGCCTGGAGTTCGACTGCGTGTTCATCACCGGCCTGGAAGAAGGCCTGTTCCCGCACGAGAACTCTGCCGCCGATGCCGACGGCCTGGAAGAAGAGCGCCGCCTGATGTACGTGGCGATCACGCGCGCCCGCAAGCGCCTGTACTTGAGCTTCGCGCAGACGCGCATGCTGCACGGCCAGACCCGCTACAACATCAAGAGCCGCTTCTTCGACGAATTGCCCGAAGCCGCGTTGAAGTGGATCACGCCGCGCAACCAGGGCTTCGGCTCGGGCTTCGCACGCGACTACCAGGCCGCGTGGGCGCGCGGTTCGGGTTTGAATTCCATCGTCGGTGCCGGCAACGTCAGCGGCGCATCGAACGCCGGACCACCGATGGTGCCGAAGGCGCCGAGCCACGGCCTGCGTTCGGGCCAGAGCGTGTTCCACAACAAGTTCGGCGAAGGCGTGATCGTCACGCTCGAAGGCTCGGGCGCGGACGCGCGCGCTCAGGTGAACTTCGGGCGCCACGGGATGAAGTGGCTGGCCTTGTCGGTGGCGAAGCTGACGCCGGTGAACTAGGCAGTCTAGGAGCCTGTCGGGCTTTCACGCCTATCGCATGCCCGTGGTGTCCGAGACAATTGCGGCAACGCAACGCAACGCAAGCGCACCAGCCAACCCATGAGCCGCTTCATCGCCGTAGATCGCGACACCGCCTACCTGCTGCCGCCTTCGGTCAGCGAGTGGTTGCCGCAGAATCATCTGGCTCGCTTCGTTGTGGAGGTCGTCGATCAGATGGACCTGAGCGAGCTGGTGCGGCAATACGCCGGGCGCGGCAGCGCCGCGT
>JAYTYH010000230.1:0-1525 GCA_043742485.1 Rhizobacter sp. | reverse complement strand
CGGCGTCGCCGGTGTGATCGAAGGTGTCAGCGGCAGCGAGGGGAGCCGTCGGCGCCCCTCGGTATCAGGGTTGCCTCATCCGGGGCGCGGCACCGAATTGGCGATCGTCGGCGGGCGCAGCGCCCGGGTGGTACCGCTCTCGTCGGGGCCGAGGGTGTTGCGGGTGTAGGTGCAACCGTAGGTCGGTGCCGCCAGCGGCTGACGCCTCGGATGGCGCGCTGCGCCCGACCTGCTCCATGTTGAACGGCACGAACAGATCGCCGAGCGGGTGGATGGTCACGGGCGGCTGGCGTTGGGAATACCCGACATACAGGCGTGCCGAGACTAGGCCAAAGCGGCCCAGGGCAGCATCATCGTCAGCAACAGCAGTTTGTCGAATTCGGGCTCGAAGCGGTCGATGATGGCCTGAGGCTCGGCGCAAAGGGCCTCGTCGGTGATCAGGCCGAACTGCACGCCGCCGCCGTACGAGAGGATGCTGACGCCGACGCCGATGTCGCCCGATGCCGGCACCCAGAACATGGTCTGGCGCAAGGTCGACCCGCACAAGGCGAGCGGCACGGCCGGGCCGGGAACGTTGGTCATCACCGCGGTCGACTTCTTCGCGAACAGGCCGAGGATCATGTCCTGCAGCGCCTTCGGGCACTGGCCGGCAGCGGCGAGCACGGCGAAGGCGAGCAGCGGCTGGTAGCTCGCCTTGAGCTGGTTCATGCGCGCCCGCACGGCATAGACGCGGGCCAGCGGGTTCTCGATGCCGATCGGCAGCACCAGCGGCGCCAGGCCGAAGCGGTTGCCGAGCTGCCAGGCCTTGTCGAGCGGGCGCAGGTTGACCGGAACCATGGCGCGGATCTCCTTGCCGGCCGGATCGTCGCCCATGTCACGCAACCAGGCGCCGATGGCGCCGGCGACGCCTGCGAGCAACACGTCGTTGATCGAGCAGCCGAGCGCCTTGCCGATCGCCTTGACGCGATCGAGCGGCACCGGCTCGCCCCAGGCGACACGCTTGGCGCCGCCCGGCTTGCCCTTGAGGAGCGTCGGCGAGTCGTCGGGCATCAGCGCCATGGCGGCGATGTCTTTCATGACACGGGCGCCGAGGCGGGCGTTGTCCAGCGTGCCGAGCAGGCCCTGCTGCGGGTCGGCGAGCAGGTCGAGCGAGCGCGAGATCGACGCCTCGACGAGTGCCGCTGCCTTCGCCGACAGGCCGCCGAGCGGCTTCAGCACGACATCGTTGAGCCAGTCGCTGCTGCCGTCGTCACCGTCGTCGGCGGCGCGCTTCCTCCGGCTCGGCGGATCGTTGCCGCCGTCGGTGATCGTCATCATCACGGAGATGAGCGCGACGCCGTCGCCGATGCAGTGATGGACACGTGCGATCAGGGCGCTGCCGCCTTCGTAGTCCTCGACGAGGTGGAACTGCCAGAGCGGCCGGTCGGGATCGAGCGGTGTCGACGCCAGCTCGCCGGCGCGTGCCTGCAAGGCGGCGCGCTCGCTCTGACCGCGGCCGACAGCGAGCTTTTCGCGAACGACGTGG
>JAYTYH010000229.1:0-8058 GCA_043742485.1 Rhizobacter sp. | reverse complement strand
TGTTCACCTTCGCCCTCGGCACCGCCGCTGGTGACCTGGCGACGGAGGCAATCGGCTTGGGCTTTCGCCTGGGGGTACTTGCGTTCGGCGCGCTGATTGCAGTGATCGCCATCGCCTGGCGCTTCGGGCTCTACAGCGTCCTCGCCTTCTGGCTGGCCTACATCCTGACGCGACCGCTCGGGGCCTCGCTCGGAGATCTGCTCTCGCAGGCGCCGACCTACGGCGGATTCGGGCTCGGCACCGTCAACACGAGTCTGGTGTTTCTCGCGGTCATCGTCTCGCTCGTGGTCTTCATCACGGTCGTACCGTCTCGTGGCGATTCCGGCGTCGGCGCGACCCAACGGCCTTAGGAGTGCCGCACCTGCGGCCAACGCCAGTTCGAACAATCAGGATCACTCATGGACAAGCGCAAGTTTCGCAACGGCTTCTACCCCTCCGTCCTCGTCGTCTCTTTGATGACCGCCGGGAACTTCGTGCCCTTCGGCCACATGGTCGTCACGGCGACAGCGGCGAGTGCCTCCAAGCTGGGCGACCTGTCGCCGTTTCGGGCGATCGTCGCCGACACGATCGTCCTGGTCGACAAGGGCAATCTGCCGGCGGCCAAGGCACGGATCAAGGATCTCGAAGCCTCCTGGGATGAGGCCGAGGCAGGCTTGAAGCCGCGCGCGGCGGGAGACTGGCACATGGTGGACAAGGCGATCGACCGGGCGCTGAAAGAGCTCCGCGCGGGCTCTCCCGATGCCGCGACCGCCAAGCAATCCTTGATGGAACTGCTTGGTCTGATGGACGGCATGTCCGCAAAGACCTGACCCGCGTGGGCGGTGCCGTCGGACGCGTCACCATCAGGCATGCGTATCCTCCTCGTCGAAGACGATGCCATGGTGGGCAAGGCGCTCACCGTAGGACTGGTCCGGGCCGGCTTTGCCCTTGACTGGGTGACCGACGGCCGCTCGGCCGAACTCGCCCTGGGCAATGGTGTGTACGACCTCGCCATCCTCGACCTCGGGCTGCCGAAAAAAGACGGGATGGCCATCCTGGCGACATTGCGTGCCGGCGGCAACGCCGTCCCGGTGCTGATCGCGTCGGCACGCGACACGGTCGAAGACCGCATCGGCGGGCTGGAGGCCGGTGCCGACGATTACCTTCTGAAGCCGTTCGACCTCAATGAGCTGATCGCCCGGATCCGCGCCATCCTGAGGCGGCACAGCGGCAGCGGCTCGCCGCTCCTGAAGGCCGGCTCGATCGTCATGGACCTGAGCCGGAAGGCAGTGACCTCCAACGGTGATGCGGTTGACCTCTCGGCGAAGGAGTTCGCCGTGCTGGAAGCCCTCATGCAGCGGCCGGGAAAGGTGCTGTCGCGAGACGCGCTCGAGGAAGCGGTCTACGGCTGGAAGGATGAGATCGGCAGCAACGCGATCGAGGTTCATTTGCACCATCTGCGCAAGAAGCTGGGCCCGAACGCGATCAAGAACATCCGCGGCGTCGGCTACAGGGTCGACGCGGGTCATGCGGTCCCTTGAACGTTACCTGCTGGCCTGGATCCTCGGCGCGCTGACCGTCGGCTCGATCCTGCTCGTTCTGGTGGTCTACGAAACCACGCTCGACGAGATGAACGAGGTCTTCGATGTCGACCTGAAAAATATCGCCACCGCTCTGGCCGGCTACCGAGCGGCGAGGGGCGGCGTTTCCTCCGAGTCGATCGGGGATGCGACCCGGCCGGTCGACACGCCGGACGAGTCCGGCATCGTCACGTCGACCTGGTCGCTGTCGGGTGAGCGCCGATACGGTTCTGATCTTCGAGCGACCGTGCCTTTGGTCAAGGCAGGGGGGCTCTCCCGCCAGCACGTCGGCGGCGAAGACTGGATCGTGTACACCGTTGCGCTTCCCGACGGATGGGCGCAGGCGGCGCAGCGTGTCTCGGCCCGGCGCGAGACGGCACGCGAATCGGCGGCCAACGTCATACCGCCGATGGTCGCCCTCGTCGTCATCGTGGGCGGGCTGCTGAGCTTCGCTCTGCGTCGCGGCTTGCGCCCGTTCGAGGCAGCGGCTCGCAGCGTCGCGGAGCGCAGCGCACGGTCCCTGGCTCCCATCTCCGCCGACGACGTGCCGATGGAGCTTGAGCCGGTCGTCCTGTCCATCAACGGCCTGTTGAGCCGCTTGTCGGTGGCTTTCTCGGTCCAACGGCGTTTTTTCGCCGACGCTGCCCACGAGTTGCGCACGCCCGTCACGGCGCTGCGGCTTCAACTGCAACTGCTGGAGCAATCGGCCGACGAAACCGAGCGACGAGATGCTCTCACCGACCTCAAGGCTGGTATCGACCGCTCGCAGCGGCTGATCGAACAGTTCCTTGAGATCTCGAGTGGCGAGACCGACGGCGATGCGAAGCCGATGGAACCGGTGGATCTGAGCGAGCTGGTTCGGTCCATCGTGGCCGAGATGAGCCTGAAGGCGGAGCACGCAGGCATCGACCTCGGTGCGCGCGGCCCATCCGGAATCCAACTCCATGGCCACCCGCACCAGCTCGGCGTGTTGCTGACCAACCTGGTCGAGAACGCCCTGCGCTACACGCCGAGCGGCGGCAAGGTCGATGTCGATGTTTCCGTGGAGCATGGGTCGCCCGTGCTTCGGGTGACCGACACCGGGCCGGGCATTCCCGAGGTCGAGCGCGAACTGGTCTTCGAGCGCTTCTATCGGGGCGAAAACGCGGAAGAACTCGCGCGGGACGCGAGCGGTAGCGGCCTGGGACTGGCCATCGTTCGCGCCATCACCGAACGGCATCACGCCTCGATCGCCTTGAGCACGGCGCCGGGGGGCCGAGGCCTGGAGGTTCGGGTGGCTTTTCCGGTTTGAGGAAGCCACCGCTCCCTCAAGCCAGCTCAGCGCTTGTTCTTCTGGTCTGCGATCGCCTCTCGCTTTTGATCACGTGGCGATTCGATGGTTTTCGACACGACGGCACCTGTCTTGGCGTCGATCTGAATCTCGACGATGTTCGGCGATCCGGCGTCCTTGATATCGAACGACCAGATGCGCCGACCGTGCTCGGTCTCGAGTTCTGCACTCTGGACCACTCCGCCTGGAACCGCGGCAAGGGCAGCCGAGCGCGCAGCCTCCTTGGTCACGGCAGTGGAAGCTGCAAACGTGGTCGAGGCCGCCGCCGCACAGCATGCGGCCACCGCGAGGATGCGTGCGAAGCGCGGAAATTGAAAAGTCTTGTCCATGTCGATATCTCCTGTTTGACTCGGATGGAGGTCCGAGAGAATGCTCAGGATACGAGTCGCGAATGAAGTAAGACTTAAGCGTCGAGGCGCGTGCAAGGCGGCCCACCACGCGAAGATCATGATCCGCTCGGGGTCGTCTTGCCGATCGATGTTTGCGATGCCCGACGCAGCGCGCTCAGCGCCAGCATCGTCATCAGGCCACCCGCGAACGCTGCACGTGCAGGGCGAGGACGCCAGTGCCTCGAAGCACCGCCTTGCGCAGCTAGGCCGAGCGCTGCTCCGCTCGCTGGGGCAAGAGAGCGATACAGCCGACGATCACCACCGCCAGCGCAGCGGATGCGACGTAGCGGCTCAAGGCCAGACCGCCGTGATCAAGTGGCTTGTCGAGAAAGTCGCCGACGGTCGCGCCGAGAGGCCGCGTCAGGATGAAGGCGGCCCAGAAAAGCAGCGTGTGCGATACCTGCGTCCAGTAGTAAATGCCGACGACGACCGCCAAGCCGATGGCGAAGACGACGGCCGCTCCCTGGTAGCCCAACCCCGTTTTGTCGGCCATCCAGTCACCGAGCGCGGTGCCCAATGTCTGCGAGAACATGATCGTCGCCCAGTAAAACACCTCTGCCTTGCGCGACTTGATGTCGTTGACGGCGACGGAGCCGAGCGACCAGCGCCAAAGGGCGAGCGTCGCGAGCAAAAGCGCGGACAGGATCGACGAGCCACCGGCATAGCCGATGTCGAGCGAGCGATCGAAGAAATCTGCCAACGTCGTGCCGGCTGTTGTCGTGGCGACGATGACGGCCCAGAAAAGGAAGGGGTGGAACCGCTTGGCGGAGATCTGGGCGCCGACAGCGACGACAAAGATGGAGGCGAAGATTGCCGTCCCGACCAGGTAGCCCAGGTTCATGGACATCGTCACGGCGTCGCCGCCCGTCTCGCCGAGCGTCGTCGCCAAGATCTTGACGAACCAGAAACCGAGGGTCACCTCTGGAACTTTGGAGAGGGCGTGTCGGGTGCGTTCTTGCATGCTGCGGGGTGTCGGCTTCGGCGACGAATCAGAGGCGAAAGCTAGTCTGATAACGGGAGGCTGAAGGCCGACTTAAGGAGATCGACGAGCGACGCAGCGACGCAGGTCCGGGAGACTCCAAGGTCGTGCCTACGCGAGATTGGCACTGGGTTGCCATGCCGCGGATGGAAAGTTCCAGACGCAGGCACTGCCTCGACTACCGAAGGCTGCCGTCCCACCTCATTCGCAGAACACCCGAACCCGGCCCGGCTCGAGCCTTAAGCGCACGCTCGCATCGACATCGAACGACACTGCCCCGGCGTGATGCGGCTGATCCACGGTGAGCGCGTGCGGGCCCGTGCGCACGCGATAGCGCGTCGACTCGCCCAGGAACTCGACCGCCTCGACCACGCCCGTCATCCAGACGCAGCCCCCGCCATGAGCCGCACCCGGCGCCACCATGCGCAAGGCCTGCGGCCGAAAACTGGCGGTCGCCTTGCCCGCCTTCGACGCTGATCCGTCACTGCCACCCGCGACAGCGGGCGCAACCTCGACATCGTCGACCCGCCCCACGCCCTCGATCTCGACATCCACGCGCTCGCCTCTTCGCGCCATCACGTCCGCAGGCAGGAAATTCATCGTTCCCACGAAGCCCGCGACGAAGGCGTTGGCCGGCCGGTCGTAGAGCTCGGCGGGGGTGCCGATCTGCTGCACCACGCCGTGCTCGAGCACGGCCATGCGGTCGGCCGTGCTCATCGCTTCTTCCTGGTCGTGGGTGACGAAGATCGTCGTCAGGCCGAGGCGGCGCTGCAGCGCCAGAAGCTCCTGGCGCATTTGCACGCGCAGCGTGCGGTCGAGGTTGGAGAGCGGCTCGTCGAGCAGCAGCACCCGCGGCTCGACGACGATGGTGCGGGCCAGCGCCACGCGCTGCTGCTGGCCGCCCGAGAGCTGGTTCGGGCGCCGCGCGCCATAGGCCGCCAGGCCGACGAGCTCGAGGGCGGCCTGCACGCGGCGCTCGCGCTCTGCCTTGGCCACCTTGCGCTCGACGAGGCCAAAGGCGACGTTGTCGTGCACCGTCAGGTGCGGCCAGAGCGCGTAGCTCTGGAACACCATGCCGACGTTGCGCTGCCAGGGCGGCTGGCCGCTCACGTCGGCGCCGTCGATGCGCACGCTGCCGTGCTGTTGCTGGTTGAAGCCGGCGATGAGGCGGAGCAGCGTGCTCTTGCCGGAGCCCGAAGGCCCGAGCAGGGCAAAGAACTCGCCCGGCTCGATGTCGATGCTCACGTCGCGCAGCACCTCGGTCTTGCCGAACGTAAGGCCGATCCCGTGGCATTCGACGCGCACCTTGTTCATCGCGGTTCCCGGCTGATGTTCATGCCTTCATGCCTTCATGCCTTCTCGACTTCGTGCTTCATGGCTTTGCGGAAGCGGCGAAGCGGTTGCCGGTGCGCTCGGCGACGCGGTACGACAGCCACGTGCCGATGGCGACGACCGCGATGGCGAGCACGCCGAGCGCCGCGCCGGGGCCGCGCCCGGCCACGCTCTGCATGTAGAGGTAGATGCCGTAGCTCATCGGCGCCTGCGACTCCGACGACGTCAGCATGATCGTGGCCGAGAGCTCGACGGCAGCGGTGATGAAGCTGGTGACGAAGCCGGCCAAGATGCCGCCCGCCATCAGCGGCACGAGGATGCGGCGGATGGTCGACAGCGGCGTTGCGCCAAGGCTCTCGGCCGCCTCTTCCAGCGACACGTGCACCTGCTGCAGCGCCGCAACGCAGGCCCGCAGCGCGTACGGCAGGCGGCGCACCGCGTAGGCCAGCATGATGAGCACCCAGGTGGAGGTGAAGAGCGTGTCGGTGCCGGGGATCGTCACGCCTTGAAAGAGCCGCAGGTAGCCAATGGCGAGGACGATGCCTGGCACGGCAAGCGAAGCGGTGGCGGCGGCGTCGAGCCAGCGCCGGCCCGGCAGCCTGGTGCGGAACAGAAGATAGGCGATGGTGACACCGAGGACGACGTCGAGCCCGGCGGCGAGGCCGCAGTAGAGCAGCGTGTTGGTGATCATGCCGCTCGAGTCCTGGAACACGGTCGCGTAGTGGGCCAGCGTGTACGCATCGGGAAGCGGCGAGAAGCTCCAGACGCGCGCGAACGAGAGCAGCAGGACGCCGATGTGCGGCGACAGCACGAGCAGCAGCACGGCGCCGATCCAGCCGTAGGCAGCGAAGGTGCCCAGCGGACCGAGCTGGCGGCGGCGCACGCCGGTGCCGCCCTTTTGCAGCGTCGAATAGTCGTTGCCGCGCACCACGCCGGCCGATACGGCCATGGCGGCGATCGAGAACACGATCATGATCACGCTGATCACGTAGCCCAGCGGGTCTTCGAGCCCCACCTGCGTGATGCGCAGGTAGGCCTGCGGCGCCAGCATGTTGGTCTGGCCGAGCACGAGCGGCGTGCCGAGATCGTCGAACACCTTGACGAACACCAGCGAAGCGCCGGCGACGAAGCCAGGCATGGCGAGCGGGAAGACGACGCGGCGAAACAGCCGAAATCCGCGGCAGCCGAGATTGAGCGCCGCCTCTTCCATGGCGCCGTCGATGTTGCGCAGCGACACGGTGAGGTTGAGCAGGATGAACGGGAAGTAGTGGATCGACTCGACGAAGACGACGCCGTTCAGGCCGTCCATGATCGGCAACGTGAAGCCGAATGCGTCGTTCAGCAGCAGGTTGATCGAGCCCGAGCGGCCGAAGACCAGCTGCAGCGCCACCGCGCCCACGAACGGCGGCATCACCAGAGGCAGCACGCCGAGCGTCTGGATCAGGGCGGCGCCACGGAACTCGAAGCGCACCGTGAAGTAGGCCAGCGGCACCGCGATCAGCGCCGCGAACAGCGTCGACAGCACCGCGACGTAGAGGCTGTTGAAGAACGACTCGCGCATCAGCCCCTGCGCGAAGAAGGCCTCGAAGTGGCCGAGCGTGGGCGCGCCGTCGGCCTCGACGAAGGCGGTGACGAAGACCTTCGCCACCGGCAGCACCAGGAAGAGCAGCACGAATGCGGCCACCAAGCCGCCGGCCAGCCACACACCGGGCCGGATGCCGGCGGCGGCGAAGGAGCGCAGCGGCCTCAGCGGGCCAGGCCGAGCGCCTGCTCGGCGAGCGCCTTGGCCTTGCCGTAGTTCTCGCGCGCCTGCGAATTCCAGCGGTCTTCGAGGCCGGTGACTTGCTTGTTCGCCGCTGCGTTCTTCTTGTTGGCGGTGAAGACGTCGAGAAAGCCTTTGTCGCTCGCCATCTGTGGGCCGACCACTGGCGTGAACGCCGCGTCACGCGCCTGCCGGACCAGCGCCGTGCCTTGCGCATTCGGCTTCTTCGCGAGTGCGGCCTCGGCGTCGTGGATCGCCTTCGCGGCCGCTTGCAGCTCCTTGAGGCGGAAGGTGATGGTCTGGTCGAACATCGACGAGACGACGTTGTAGCGGGACTCGGAGAGGTCGGAATCGAATTGCACCTTGGCGCGCTTGGCGATCTCGAAAGGGTTCGGGTAGCCCGGCGGCGTCTTGCCGCCCATCGCTGCCGGCGGCAGGATCGGCAGGCGCGAGATCTTCGGGTCGTAGAGCAGCTGCTGGCCTTCGAGCGACACGGTGTAGGCGATGAACAGCCTCGCCTCGGCCGGGTTCTTCGAGCCGGTGACGAGGCCGATGTTCGCCGGCACCACGGCCGTCACGCTGGGGTAGGCGAACTCGACCGGGAAGCCCGAGTACTTGCCGGCGAGACCGAAGAAGTCGATCACCAGGCCGACGCCGAACTGGCCGTTGTTGACACCGTCGGGCACGCCGAAGCTGCGCTCGGTGAT
>JAYTYH010000228.1:0-2976 GCA_043742485.1 Rhizobacter sp. | reverse complement strand
GGCTCGAGCGGGTCTTCATCGTCCTTGACGGTCACCGTGCCGGCCTCGGCGGCACGGCCGCGGCTGACGTAGACGGCGTTGAAGATCTCGCGCGTGATCCAGTGTTTGAGTGGCGTCGCGGTCCAGTAGTCGCGAGCGGCGATCGGCCGCGTCACGGCGCGCAGGTCGCGTGGCAGCGCCGCCCAGACCAGCACCCAGTCGAAATGGCTCTGGTGGTTGGCGAAGTAGATGCGCTGCTCGGCCTTGGGCGTCGTGCCGTACCAGTGGCCCTGCGCGCCGGTGACGAGGCGCGCGACGAAGGCGAGCGCGAGGCCGGCGGCTTCGGGGAGCTTCAATGGCGGAAATGACGGACGGCGGTGAAGACCATGACGATGCCGCGCTCGTTCGCGGCGGCGATGACCTCGTCGTCGCGCATCGAGCCGCCGGGCTGAATGACCGAGCTGGCGCCGCAGTCGATGACGACGTCGAGGCCGTCGCGGAAGGGGAAGAAGGCGTCGCTCGCCGCCGCCGAGCCTGCGAGCGACAGGCCGGCGGCCTCGGCCTTGATCCTGGCGATGCGGGCCGAGTCGAGCCGGCTCATCTGGCCGGCGCCGACGCCGAGGGTGGCGCCGCCTGCGCAAAAGACGATGGCGTTGCTCTTCACGTACTTGGCGACCTGCCACGCGAACAGCAGGTCGCGCATCTGCTCGGGCGTGGGCTGCTTCGCGGTCACGACCTTAAGGTCGTGCTCGTCAAGCTCGTGGCGGTCGGCCGTCTGCATCAGCAGGCCCGAGCCGACGCGCTTGCTGTCGTGGCGATTGCCGCCATCCGCAGCCGCGCCCGTTGCCGGCAGCGCGATCGAGAGCACGCGCACGTTGACCTTGGCGGCGAACACCGCCAGCGCTTCGGCCGTGAACGAAGGCGCGATCAACACCTCGACGAACTGCCTGGCGACGTGCTCAGCGCAGGCCCGGTCGACTTGCGCGTTGAAGGCGATGATGCCGCCGAAGGCCGAAGTCGGATCGGTCTTCAGCGCCTTGGCGTAGGCCTCTGCACTGGTCGGACCCAGCGCCACGCCGCACGGGTTGGCGTGCTTGACGATGACGCAGGCCGGCGCGGCAAGAGTCTTCACGCATTCCCAGGCCGCGTCGGCGTCGGCGATGTTGTTGTACGAGAGTTCCTTGCCCTGCAGCTGCTTGGCCGTGACCAGCGAGCCTGGCGCTGGCGCCATGTCGCGGTAGAAGGCGGCGCTCTGGTGCGGGTTCTCGCCGTAGCGCAGGTCCTGCAGCTTGACGAAGCGGGCGTTGATCTGGGCCGGGAACTCGGCCCGCTGCGGCACGCCGTCGGCGGGGCCGGCGAGCGACGACAGGTAGTCGCTGATGGCGGCGTCGTAGTCGGCGATGCGGTTGAAGGCCGCGACTGCGAGCGCGAAGCGCGTCGCTCGCGAGACGGCGCCGGCCGAACGCAGATCGGCGAGGACGCTGTCGTACTGCGAGGCGTCGGTCAGCACGGCGACGTCGTTCCAGTTCTTCGCCGCCGACCGCACCATCGCCGGGCCGCCGATGTCGATGTTCTCGATCGCCTCGGCCAGCGTGCAGTCGGCCCGCGCCACCGTCGCCTCGAACGGATAGAGGTTGACGACGAGGATGTCGATCGTGGCGATGCCGTGGCGCGCGAGCGAGCGCATGTGCTCGGGCACGTCGCGGCGCGCCAGCAGGCCGCCGTGGATGGTCGGGTGCAGCGTCTTGACGCGGCCGTCGAGCATTTCCGGAAAGCCGGTGTGCTCGGCGACCTCGGTGACGGGAAGGCCGGCCTCGGCCAGCAGCTTCGCGGTGCCGCCGGTCGAGAGCAGGGTTACGCCGAGCCCCGCAAGCTCGCGCGCGAAGTCGACGATGCCGGTCTTGTCGGAAACGGAGATGAGGGCGTGCATTACTTGATCACTTGATCAGCTTGTGTTCGACGAGCTTCCGGCGCAGCGTGTTGCGGTTGATGCCCAGCCACTCGGCGGCGCGGCTCTGGTTGCCGCCGGCCTCGCGCATCACCACTTCGAACAGCGGCCGCTCGACGACGCGCAGGATCATCTCGTACATGGCCGTCGGCTCGACACCGCGCAGGTCCTTGAAGTAGCTGTCGAGGCTGTCGCGCACGCACTCCTCGATGTGCTTCTTGCTGGGCGTGGGCATGATGTGTCAGTGGATCGCGGTGGCCGGGGCCAGCGCAGGGTCGGTCGGCATCCGCAGCGAGCTGTCGGCGAGGCGCGCGAACCAGGCAGCGACGGCGCCGTGCTGCTCGGCGCAGGTCTCGATGCGGTTCATGTCGTCGCGGAAGGCATCGCCACCGGGCAGGCCGCGCAGCGCCCAGCCGATGTGCTTGCGGGCGCTGCGCACGCCGGCGTGTTCGCCATAGAGCGAGTAGTGGTCTTCGAGGTGCTCGAGCAGCCAGAGCCGGACGTCGAGCACGCGCGGCGCCGGCGCCAACTCGCCGGTCTCGAGGAAGTGGCCGATGGCAGCGAAGATCCAGGGCCGGCCCTGCGCGGCGCGGCCGATCATGATCGCGTCGGCACCGGTAGCGGCGAAGACGTCGCGGGCCTTGGCGGGCGAGTCGATGTCGCCGTTGGCGACCACTGGCACCGAGACGGCGCGCTTGACGGCGGCGATCGTCTCGTACTCGGCGTGGCCGCGATAGCCCTGCTCGCGGGTGCGCCCGTGCACCGCGATCATGGCGACACCGGCGCTCTCGGCCGAGCGCGCGATCCGCACGGCGTTCTTCTCGGTGTCGCACCAGCCGGTGCGCATCTTCAGCGTCACCGGCACCCGGTGCGGCTCGCAGGCTGCGACCACGGCCTCGACGATCTCGAGCGCCAGCGTCTCGTCCTTCATGAGCGCCGAGCCGGCCCACTTGTTGCACACCTTCTTGGCCGGGCAGCCCATGTTGATGTCGATGATCTGGGCGCCGCGGGCCACGTTATAGGCCGCGGCCTCGGCCATCATGGCGGCG